>JBEGIR010000041.1 GCA_040224245.1 Puniceicoccaceae bacterium
AGACGTGTGCTCTTCCGCTCTGTCTACTACCTCTGCGATGGCGACATTGGCGTCGGCTCAGTCTGGAAAGCGATTCTTTCCATGGGTTACGCATTTGTCGGCATTCTTGCGATCTTTCCCACACGCTGGCTCGCCCTGCGATTTGGCAAACAGAGTGCACTGGCCGTCATTTTTGTTCTGGTGCTCATTGGAGCCTGGTTCAAATGGATCATCTATACCCCCGGAACCGGCGGTGCATTTTTTGAACACCTTGACGCCTGGCTCGATCAGATTCCCGGCCTCGCCACTCCGGGAAACTTCTGGAAAATCCTGATCGATCCTTTGTTCTGCGGCCCCATCTGGATCGCCATCAACGTGCTCACGCCTTCCATGTTTGCCGATGTGTGCGATGCCGACGAACTACGCTCCGGACACCGCCGTGAGGGCATGTTTGGAGCAGCGTTCTCATGGATTCAGAAAAGCGGCTATTCCCTGGCGTTTTTCGGAACCGGGGTGGCTCTGGTCTGGACCGGATTTGACGAACAGCTCGGCGGTGCGCAGTCTGACCAAACCCTTCTGTCAATGCGTCTGGTTCTGGCACTTTCCACCGCAGTCTGGGCCTTGCTCGCGGTCGTACTGCTCGCATTCTACCCGCTCAGCCGACAGCGCATGCACTCGATTCGGGATGCGCTGGAAACCCGTAGAGGACGCATCATTTCGCACTCCGGAGACCCACACCTTTCCTGATCCACTGCCACGACAACCCATCAACCCTCAAACCACTGTCATCGACAGTGCAACACGGCCATGCCAAACCCAAAAAAAACCACGATTTACGACATTGCCCGACACACCGGATTTTCTCCCGGAACCGTGAGCCGGGTGCTGAACAACCGCGACAAGGTGAAACCTGCGACCCGTCGAACAATCCTCGATGCCGCACGTGAGTTGGATCTCAAGCCACAGGTATCCGTGCGCTCCCGGCAGGTTGCCCTGTTGTCCGAACCCACGTTCACCGACCGGATCGAAGGGTACGCCGCCACACTCACCGCACACCTAGCTTTCGCATTTTCACGACGCTACATCGGAGTCATGCTGCCCTCGGATCCCGTGAGCCAGATTCCCGGTCTGTTTCTCGATGGCATTGTGGCGGTCACCTACGACAAGAATCTCGAACGCAGTCTTCAGCAGCTGGAGCAACCCGTGCCCGTCATTTTCATGGATTCCTTCAACCCATCCGCCAATACTCTGCGCGTCTGTTCCGATCACTATCGCTCCGGTTATCTTGCTGCGGAACATTTCATTCAACACGGAAAAAAACGCCTGGCATTCTTCGGAGGCAAGGGCGCAGCCTTCGCCGAACGGCTAAGAGGATACCGTGATGCAATGGCGGACGCTAGTGTTCCCATCGACGAACACCTCCTGGTCATGGCCGCACAACATGAACATCAGGCCGTCGTCACCCGGCTGGTTCGACGCGGAGCAGACAGCATCTATGTCCCCGGCACCAGTTTTCAGGCTCTGGAGTGCATGCACCTGCTCACGTATGTCATGGGCAAGCGGGTCCCGGATGACCTGGCCATTATTGGTGGGGAAAATGAGGGCATCTCACTCTACCAGCACCCTCCGCTCACCACCATTGAGGAACCCCTTCGCGAGATGGCTGAAACCGCTGCGGACATGATGGATCGTCTGACCTCTGGCGAGTCCATCGATACTCCGTCTGTCATGCTACCGGTGAAACTCATCGAGCGCAATTCGGTTGGCTGAACATGGTTCGCATGGAATCCACACTACCATCCGCCTCAACCCACGCTATTCCGCACTCCCAGGCCATCCACGACGCCTGGAGCTGGCGCAAGTGCGAACCCGGCGCAGACTGGCAGCCCGCCATCCTGCCACACCATCCGGAAACCGCCGACTTGAATGGACAGCAAAACTGGTTTGGTATCTGTGAATATCAGCGCGAACTGACGCTGCCCTGCTGTTCAAACAGAGAATCCTTCGCAATCCATGTCGGCGGGGCCATGCAGCACACAACGGTTTACCTCGACGATCAGTGCATCGGTCGTCATGCGGGTGGGTTCTTGCCCTTCGAGATAGCGATTCCCGATGTGTTTTGCGATGAAAAATCCCATACCTTGCGAATGGTGCTGGACAATAGGCACAACCCTGAAATCCCTCCGGGCAAAGCTCATGATCAGCTCGACTTCTGCTGGTATGGCGGGTTGTACCGGTCCGTCTGTCTCAAGCACTACCCTGGCATCCACATCACCGATCCCCTTTCCATTCCCAACGAAGCCGGGGGAGGTGTGTTGCTGCAAACTCTGGAGCTTGAGGGAGACTGCGCACAGCTCGGGGTCCGGGTACACATTCAAAACCGCCATGCCCAACCCCACGTGCTTGGCCTGCGCATCCGTGTATGCGATGCAAGTGGCAAATGCATCACCGAACACGTGCATCCCTTCTCCGTTGAAGGTGAGGCCGACTGCGTGATCAGTTGCAGTCTATCCGTACCGGGCATTCAGCCTTGGTCCACAGAACATCCTACACTGTACGCGATAGAAACCAGCATCGTCGATTCCGATGGACTCGCGCTGGATCGGCGCACCACACGCTTTGGGTTTCGCACGGTCTGCTTTTCCCGCAGCCGGGGTCTCGTGATCAACGGAACCCGCATCCGTCCCAGGGGTACCAACCGTCATCAGGATCATCCCTGGGTCGGCTACGCGCTTCCCAATGCCGCCCAGTACCGCGACGCACTTCGCATCAAAAACGCCGGATTCGACTACGTGCGTCTTTCCCATTATCCGCAGGCACCTGCATTCCTCGATGCCTGTGACGAACTGGGCATTCTCGTGATGAACTGTATTCCAGGCTGGCAATTCATCGGCAACCACACTTTCCGCGAGGCCTGTTTCCAGAACGCCCGCGACTTGATCCGGCGCGACCGCAACCACGCTTGCGTGGTGCTCTGGGAACTGTCCCTCAATGAAACCGAAATGGATACTGACTTCATTTCCACCATGCAGCACATCGCGCGCACCGAGTTCCCGGGCGGTTCCATCACAACCTGCGGCTGGATGAAGGGCTACGATGTCTACATCCACGCACGGCAGCATGGGCGCATGCACACGTGGAAAAATGGGGACCAAGCCCTGGTCATTTCCGAATACGGCGACTGGGAATACTATGCTGAGAATGATGGGTTTGACCAGAGAACGGGTGCCCAGCTCAAACCTAGCGCACTCAATTCACGAGCGTTTCGCTCTGATGGTGAAGCCAAGCTGAGACAGCAGCTCTTCAACCACATTGAAGCCCTCAACGACACCCTCAGTTCACCCGCCGCACTGGACGGACAATGGTCCATGTTTGACTATGCGCGCGGCTATCATCCGGTCCGCGCCGCGTGTGGCATCGCCGATGTGTTCCGTCTGCCCAAGTGGTCCTATTTTTTCTACCGTAGCCAGCGCAGCCTCGATTCTGTGTGGGGTGAACCCGTGTTATGGCTCGCTACCCACGGCACACCGCACAGCACCCAGCCGCTCATCGCCCTGAGCAATCTCGATACCGTTGAGCTGTATCTCAACGGTGCCCTTGTCGCACGATCCGAGCATGGAGAACGGGAACGCTGGCCCCACCTGCCCCATCCCCCACACCTGTTCGATCTCGACCACCTGCCCGAGAATGCAGTGCTCGAAGCCAGGGGCTATCATCGGAGCAAGCTCTTCGCCACGCATCAAATCCGCCCACCAGGGGCACCCGCCCAGCTGCACATCCAACTCGACAATAGCCCGGTAGCTGATCCCCTTATAGAGGATGCCTACGACCTCATTTTTGCCCACATATCAATCCTCGACTCCGTTGGCACGCTCTGTGTCACGTGTAACGACACTGTCGAGCTGCACCTACAGGGGGAGGCCCAACTGATGAGTCCAAACCCGATCACCGCAGAGGCTGGTATCGCATCCACCCTGATCCGCATCCCATCCAGCAGTCCAGGATTCCATCTTGAAGCAAAAACTCCGCTGCTTCGCGGTGTTCGACCTGGCACACTTGCGTGCGATCTGAGCGCCATGGGGCAGCGATGAGAGATCCTCGGATTCCTGTCAGGACTGGATTCGGAAATGAAAACTCTCAGCCCCCATGATCTCACGCTCCAAGGTTCCCGATCCATTTTCAGCCCTTGCGCTCGACTCAGGATGCAGGGATGGACATCATTGCAGCATACCGTTGCAGGTACTCTTTCATCTGTTGCGCCTCTTGCGCAGAAAATTGTTGCGTCACATGGTCGTGAATGCCGCTCAACCGTTCGGAAGCAGTGTTGGCCGCTTTCGCGCCTTTGTCTGTGAGCGATACCCTCCTCGCCCGTCGGTCGCTTGGATCCACCTCCCGCATCACCAAACCCCGCTGTTCCAGAAGCTGTAGCATGGCTTTCACAGTATTGGGGTCGGAGTTGGCATGTTTCACGATCGCATTCTGGATCAGCGTTCCGTGCTGTTTAAGAATCAGCAGGCACACATACTGATCTGCAGTGATGCCGACGGGTTTCAGCAACTCGTTGGTTGCCCGATGCATGCAGAGATAGGCCTCTCGCAACGCCATGGGAAGTTGCAGTACTTCCTCACGCGCAGACTTTGCGCAGAGTCGCTTTGCTGCTCTCATGAAAATCAATCCGTGACAATGCGCTCCAATGGCTGCGAGCGATAATCAAAGTGTTGCCTGTCATCACTGCCGCCCCTGATCGATTCTGCTTGCTCAAGCGTTTGCAGTGCCTGCGGATCCCCCTTGAGATAGGCATCAAAAAACAACAGTTCCCATTGCTGCATATCCGCCCAGCCTCCTGGCGAGTAGTTGTGTTCTTCGCCACTCAGTTCGATCAGATGGGCAGGACCCTGCACATTTCGGGATGCGCCCACAATGTATTTGGGCTGGGTAACGGGATCCAAACTCCCGAAGAGGGTGAGCACAGGTTTCTGAATGTGTCGCATTTCAACATGCTCGGGTCCAAACGGAAGATACTCCCCATCGCCCTGGATTCCACCAGTCCAGGGAGATGCAGCGACACCAGCAGCAATGCGATCATCGTGCACCGTCTTCCCTTCACCGTCGTTTCTTGCACCCATCATCGTGTAGACGGTAAATCCACCAAAACTGTGGCCGGAAATGCCGATCTGATCCGGATTCACGCGCGGTCCGAATTCGGGGTCATCCAAAATCGCCTGCAATACGGATCTGGCCTCGAGCGGACGCAGAAAGGAACGCACCCGCATCGAATTTTCCGCCGATATCCGCCCATCTCCAAAGGAAATCGAGGCCACGATATACCCCTGGCTTGCCAAAAACTCCGCGTGTCGAACGTCATACACCGAGTGAGCGAAAATCCCATGGCAAAGTATCACCAGTGGATACTGTGCCTGCTGCTCTGAAATAAGCGGAGATTGCCCCTCCCGCTGCATGTGCTCAAAAGTAGCACCCAGGCGCGCATGGGGAAATGCATAGGACTCCCGTGGGTTCTCCTGAACCGTCGGATACATCAGGTAAACCACGACTGACAAGCTTTCTCCCGCAAGGGATTCGTAGAGCGATGCATCTTCGGGAACAGTCACTTCCACAATCCAGGCATCGTCCGGATGTTGCAGAATCTGGTCCCAAAAAACGGCTCCACTGCTTTCATCCCAGGCTCCAATCAAATAGCGATCCATCTGCTCAGGCTCGAGGCTCGCATGGGACGCTGCAATCTCGAGGTTCGTAGCCTCTACCGGAAACGGACCCCGCTCACGAGGTTCGAGGGTCACAGCTGAAAGGGTGCACAGAATCAAAAACGGACTCAGAGTCCAAAGGAATACCGTTTTCATGGGAGTATCAGGTTAGTGTCAAAGTAGAATAACAAACCATATAATACGCATGCGTATTTTTCAACCGAATTCACTGGCTTCCCTTAAAATTTGGATTTCGGAAAATGGGCAACTGAAGCGATGCAGCAGAACCGCTAAAACAGAAATCTCTACGCAACGAATGACATTATAAGCCAGTTGATTCTTGGTTCATTTGCTGTGATGGGTGCGCACCACTCATGAATAACATTCATTGATTCACAAAATCAATTAATGTCATTTTTCAACCAGATTTCTGGCATGGTATGCGTGTTGCAACAACGCAACCCATGATCTACTCAACGACAAACTCATGCTGGCGCAACCTTCGCCATGTCACCGTCGCGGTCTTGACCGCTACCTGCTCATTGCAGGCGCAGGATGTACCTTCCGATCCGATTGCCTCCTGGATCGAAACACAGGTTCCCGCAGGCAAACTGATCCTAAACACACGCCTGCGCCATGAAACGGCGGACCAGGAGGGGCTGTCGCTGGATTCCCGCGCCGTAACTCTTCGCACACGACTGGGTTATCAGACTGCCTCCTATGCCGGGTTTCAGGTACTGGTCGAAGGAGAATGGGTGGAAGCGCTCAATGACAGCGAAAAATTCAACGCTGCAGGCCGGCACCGCGACGCTCGCAACCGACCCATCATCGCAGATCCAGAAGCATCGGAGTTGAACCGCCTCTGGGTCTCCTACACGAGTCCGGATGGAATCCAACTCAAACTCGGTCGCCAGGTCCTCGCACTCGATGATCATCGATTCATCGGTCACGTAGGCTGGAGGCAGAACCAACAAACCTTTGACGCACTCACGCTGACCGGAAAGCTGGGCAGCGATGTTTCGCTTCACTACAGCTATGTCGATAAGGTACACCGCATTTTCGGCGATCACTGGCCCGACCGTGCGGGTCCAATTGGGCAGTTCAACTCCGACAGCCACCTGTTCAACTTACGGTGGAACAACACCGCGCTGGGGACCCTGTCTGCCTTCGCCTATCTCGTGAGTCTCGACGAAGCCGCTTCGCTGTCATCCGCGACCTATGGATTGCGACTGAGCGGAAATCGCGCCATCGGATCGCAGGACCACCGTCTGGACTACGTGCTCTCGGTCGCCACGCAGAGCGACTACAAGGCCAACTCCAATGAGTTCCGGGTCTACCACGTCAATGCAAGCGCGACTTACGCTTTACCGATGCTGCAAATGGGTGTCACATATGAACTGCTCGGAAGCGACAATGGCATCGCGTTGCAAACCCCTTTGGCCACGCTGCACGCTTTCAACGGATGGGCTGATGTCTTTCTCACAACACCCGCAGCAGGACTGCAGGATTTTTCGCTGTCCCTGTCCACTCGCATTCCTGTCGGCACTGGATTGACCGCCAAGGCGATTTACCATGAGTTTCGCTCGCATGCCGGTTCCCTCAACTATGGCAGTGAGATCGACCTTTTGCTCAGCTACCGGTTCACACGCAGTTTTTCGACAACCGTCAAATATGCGGATTTTGACCGGGACTCGATCATTGCTCCTGCCAGCATGCAACGCCTGACGCTGCAATGCGAATTCATCTATTAATCAAGACTGCGATTCAGCACGGTTCCCATTTGGCAGACAGGACTTAATGAATCTCATTCATTCATTCTATCAATTTAATGATATTTGATAATGCAACAATCCAGCGACTTGGCACGGCTGTCGCTGAATCCGGTTCAGTGATTCGAATCGGATCATCCAAAATTTTTCGCCAACCACAAAATCTTTGATCATGAAATTCAATCATTCCACCCTTTCATTCGGCATGTTGCTCTGTGCACTCCTGCTTCCAAACGCTGTGTTCGCAACCTTGCTCGACGTTGAGAAAAACGAGCTGAAACTCGGCTTCATCAAGCTCACCGACTGCGCGCCGCTCGTCATCGCCAAAGAAAAGGGGTTCTTTTCGGACGAGGGACTGCAGGTCGAAGTAGTCGCCCAACCCAACTGGAAAACCCTGCTGGACAACGTGATCAGTGGAAATCTGGACGGCGCACACATGCTCTCCGGTCAACCCATCGCGGCGACCATCGGTTTTGGCACCAAGGCACACATCATTACCGCCTTCACGCTCGATCTCAATGGAAACGCGATCACGGTGTCCAACTCCATCTGGGAACAGATGCAGGAAAATGATTTTGATCTCGATACCGATACCCCACCCCATCCCATCACAGCCGATGCGCTGAAACCCGTCGTCGACGAAAAGCTCGCTCGCGGTGAAAAACTGCAGATGGCCGTGGTCTTTCCGGTCTCCACTCACAACTATGAACTTCGGTATTGGCTCGCTGCAGCAGGCATTCACCCGGGCATGTACACGCGCAGCGACATCAGCGGACGCACCCATGCCGAGGTCGAACTCTCCGTCACACCACCCCCCATGATGCCCGCAACGCTCGAGGCAGGCAACATTCAGGGGTACTGTGTGGGGGAACCCTGGAATCAGCAAGCCGTCGCCAAAGGCATCGGAGTGCCAGTGACCACCAACTACGACATTTGGAAAAACAATCCTGAAAAAGTGCTGGGAGTCAGCAAACGCTGGGCTGATCAACACCCCAACACCCACATCGCCATGATCAAGGCACTCATGCGGGCCTGCAAATGGCTCGACGAAACCGATGCCGATGGTCAACTCGTCAACCGAGAGCAGGCCGCACGCATCCTGAGCCGTCCGGACTACGTGGGGGCCGACTACGATGTGATCAAAAACTCGATGACCGGATACTTCTTTTTCCAGAAATCCGACAAGCGTCACATGCCGGATTTCAACGTGTTCTTCAAGTATCACTGCACCTATCCCTGGTACAGTGACGGAGTCTGGTTCCTGACTCAAATGCGGCGCTGGGGACAGATCACCGAACCCAAATCCGCCGAGTGGTATGATCAAACCGTGCGGGACATCTACCGCCCCGATATCTACCTCGCTGCGGCAAAGCTGCTGTTGGAGGAAGGTCACATCGATGTCGACGACGTGCCCTGGGATAGCGACGGATACAAGGAACCGACCACTGACTTCATCGACGGGCTGCGCTACGACGGGCGGGATCCCATCGGCTACCTGAATTCCCACACCCTCGGCAACAAAGATCTCTGAACGCAGGACCGCAACCGCGGCCTCCATGCACAAACGCCAACCATGAGCATCAAATATAAAATACTGAAAGGTATCGACCTCGCCGGACTCAACTTCCTGCGACCCGTGATCCTGCTTTGTTATCGCGAAGAACCCGAAGAGCAGGTTCGCCAGATTGCGCTGCATATCCTGGTTCCCATCCTCGCCTTCACGCTCTTCCTGTTTTTGTGGAGCATTCTGGCTCCGCTTCACAAAACCAGGTCCGGGGAAGTGCCAACTCCCGCCGTCGTCTGGGATTCTGCCAAACAAGTGTGGCAGTTTCACACGCGCCAGTCTGAGCAACTCGAAGCCTACGAAGCAACAGGAGCGCAGCGGGAACAGATGCTGCAGCAAGCACGCGAACGCTTGGCTGAAATTCAGCCTCTGGAGGCCGAGGCACGTCGTCAACTGAAACAGGCGGACGCCACCATGGCAGAATACCTTGAAACGGAAGTGCAGCCTCTGCAGGCCGAATATGAATCCCTGCGCTATCAGTTCAGGGACCAGCAAAACGCGCGCAAGGCGGAATTGGAGAAACTGGCTGCGACCCTCACCCCCGAGGATCGCAGTGCCCGGGACACCTTCCTGAAGCAATACCACGCCCACGAACTGCAAATCGAATCCGAGAAGGAGACCCTGCGTGCGCTCAAATCGAAGCAGGATGCTGTCCGCGCCAAGGTATTCCCCGAACGCATCGAAGCGCTTCGCGCGCAGTCGGCGATTGCCGAGGAAAAGCAGTTTTTGCTCAAACTTGTCGATACTCTCGAAAACAACAAAGCTCAAAAACTGGCAGAGGAGCAGGCCCAATACGAAACACAACTTGAGGCATTTTACACTGCTGACGGTGAAAAACTGCCGCAACTGGCAAAGTCACTGCTGTTCACCGAAGCGCGCATCCAGAATACAGCCACATCGTCCTATGCGAAGCCCATGACCCTGCCCGATCAGGTCCTGCGAAGCATTGCCTGCGTTTTTGCGGGTTTTGTCATCGCCTCCGTCATTGCCATCCCCATCGGCATCGTCTGTGGCCTCTCCCGTGTGGTCATGTCTGCGCTCACACCGTTCATCGCGCTATTCAAACCCGTCTCACCCATTGTTTGGCTGCCGATTCTCTTCATCATCGTAGGTGGATTCATCCCGGACCCCGACCAGCACTGGCTCATCAGCGCACTGGCCAAAGCGCCCTTAATCGGATGGATGAAGATCAATCCTGCCTTTATCGCCTCCGCGCTCACGGTAGCGATGTGTTCGCTCTGGCCCACCCTCGTCAATACCGCATTTGGAGTCGCCTCCATTGACAGGGACCACCTCAATGTGGCCCGGGTACTGCGACTGGGATTCTGGAGCCGTCTATTCAAAATCGTCATCCCCTCCGCCCTGCCGCTCACCTTCGCCGGGTTGCGCATCTCGCTGGGCGTCGGCTGGATGGTGTTGATCGCGGCGGAACTGCTCTCCTCTTCCGAGGGGGTGGGCAAGTTTGTCTGGGATATGTTCAACAATGGTTCCTCACAAACCTTCGCCCAGATGTTTGTCGTCGTTTTTGTCGTGGGCATCATCGGATTTATGCTCGACCGCATCATGATCATCTTCCAGCGCCTCGTCTCCTTTGATGAAAATGCTCCGTCGCTGTAAATCCTGAATAGAGTCACGCTTACACCTCATCATCATGCACATGAATCAACCCATCATCGAACTCTACAACGCAAGCGTTGCCTTTGGACCCGAGTCCACGCGCACTGAAGTGCTGAAACAGGTCAACCTAAAGGTGATGCCCAATGAGTTTGTCGCCATCATCGGATTTTCCGGCAGTGGCAAGAGCACCCTGATCAACCTGCTCTCCGGACTGCTCACTCCCGACGAGGGAGCAACGCTTTTTAAGGGCAAAGAATCCACCGAACCGGGACCCGAGCGCGGTGTGATGTTTCAGAACTACTCGCTGCTGCCTTGGTTGACTGTCTACGGAAACATTGAAATGGCCGTGAAACAGGTCTTCCCACACCTGAAACATCAGGCGCTGCAGGATCACGTCATGCGCTATGTGCAGATGGTCAACCTGACCCCGGCGATCCACAAACGTCCCCGCGAACTTTCGGGCGGCATGCGCCAGCGGGTTTCCCTTGCACGCACCCTGGCCATCCAGCCCGACGTCATGCTGCTCGACGAACCACTGAGCGCACTGGACGCACTGACCCGTTCCAAGCTGCAGGAGGAGATCATCCGTATCTGGAGTGAGGATCGCAAGACGGTGATCCTGATCACCAATGATGTCGACGAAGCGCTGCTCATGGCTGACCGCATCGTGCCGCTCAGTCCGGGTCCGGGTGCAACCCTGCTGCCCGGATTTGATGTGCCGCTGGCACGTCCGCGCGACCGTACGACGCTGAATCACGATCCCGCCTACAAGTCCCTGCGCAACGAAATCACGCGCTACATGGCACACCTGAACCTGGAGTCCAGATCTACCCGACGTGGAGTCAAACCCCAGATGCCCAACATCCGGCCACTCGACCTCACCGCAGCCTGACAACACCTTTGCCCAGCACACTATGGAACTGCATTCCAAAAAATTCGTGGAAATCTTCAACCTGGTAAAGGCCTACCCGAATCCCTACGGCGACGACGTCAAGGTCGTGGATGGTTTCAACCTGCACATCGCCAAGGGTGAGGTGATCTCGATCATCGGACACTCGGGCTGTGGCAAGTCCACCGTGCTGACCATGCTGGCAGGCCTGAACGCAATCTCCGATGGTGGCATTGTGGTGGATGGACGCGAAATCAGCGGTCCGGGACCCGACCGTGCGGTGGTCTTCCAGGCACCCTGTTTGCTTCCCTGGATGACTGCCTACCAAAACGTCATGCTGGGAGTGAAGCGCGTCTTTGCCCACGCCACCGCACAGCAACGCGATGTGATCACCGAATACTCACTGTGTGCTGTGGGGCTGCAGGATGCCATGCACAAATACCCGAATGAGCTTTCAGGTGGCATGCAGCAGCGCGTTGGCATTGCACGGGCAATTGCGCTCAAGCCAAAGGTGCTGCTGCTCGACGAACCCTTTGGTCGCCTCGATTCCCTGACTCGCATGGAATTGCAGGACGTGATGCTTGAAATCATCGAACAGGAACAACTCACCACCCTGATCATTACACACGATGTCGATGAGGCGATCTACATGTGTGATCGCGTCTGCATGATGACCAACGGACCTCAGGCAAAGGTAGGGGATCTGCTCGATGTCAACTTTCCGCGACCCCGCAACCGGGATGCCGTCATGGAACACGTCCGTTACTACGAATACCGCGAGGTGCTGCTGCGATTCCTGGACGATTGCGAACACGAAAAAGCCTCGCGTGCCCAAGTGCAATCCGCCTGATTGCGGGCATCGCTATCTCACCATGCCCCTCAATCTGCCATCGCCAGATTGTCACAGACGGAGTGCGTCAGGTTCTCGAATGTATTCTCCATCAGGGTCTGGCTGTGTCCCTTTTGCCTGCAAATCACCCAACTACGCTTGAGCGGCGTTCTCCCCAAAGCGACCTGAACCAGCGACCCTTCTTCGATTTCCTTGCGAACGGTCCAGTCCGCCAACACACCGATGCCCAGTCCGATTTTGGCCAGTTCCTTGATCGCCTCGCCACTTCCCAATTCGATGAAATGATCCAGCAGAACCTTGCTCTCCCGAAAGTAGTTGCTGACGAGATCAAAAGTATAACTCCGGCTGTCATAAATGATGAAGGGAAAATCCTCAACCGTTCTCGGAATCATCGGAAGTTTGGCAATGGGGTGATTGGGGGCCACAATCGCATGCAGGCGATCTTCGAAGAGCAGCGTTGTATCAAACTCGATGTCCTTCCAGGGGCGCAGGCAGATGGCGAGATCCACCTCCGAACGTTTAAGTTTTTCAAGTAAAACCGGAGTATCACCCGCCTGGACCACGATTTTGCACAGTGGAAAACACTCCCGAAACTCCCGCAGCACGCTGGGCAGGATGAATTGGCATGCAGAGGTTGTCGCTCCGATGCGGATGCGCCCCTTTCCCCAGGTCTTTACTTCCTCAATCGACCGAAATGCGGCATCCATTTCACTGAAAATGGTGTGCGTGTGCGAATACAGACGTTCGCCAATCTCGGTGAGCAGGGCCCGCTTGCCAATGCGGTCGAAGAGTCGACACTCCAACTTGTCCTCAAGCGAGCGAACCGAATGACTGATTGCCGATTGGGTCAGGTGCAGTCGCTTGGCAGTTTCCGTGAATCCTCCGGTTTCCGCCAGGGTGCGAAAAACCAGAAGCTGTCGGGTATCAAGAACGTCAGGAGTCATGAGAAAATTTCATTATTCTCATAAATTCTATGAGTGCTGTTTGTTTGTCAATGCAAGACATTGGCATGGATAGGGCTAATAGAAACCCATGCCGCAATTGCATACATTTTCGGGGGCCGTCGTCGAAAAACCGACGATTCTGCAACCACTTCGCCTGGGATACGTCGCGCTCAACGACGCACTGCCTTTCATTGTTGCGAAGGAATCCGGACTCTTCCTGAAATATGGACTGGACGTCAAGTTATCGCGTGAGATTGGCTGGGCCTCCATCCGTGACAAGGTGGAATACGGTGAACTGGATGCAGCGCAGGCCCTCGCTCCCATGCCATTCGCAGCAACCATGGGGCTGGGAAATCGACACCCAACCGAATGTCTGGTCAGCCTCATTCTCAATCTCAATGGAAACGCGATCACCTTGAGTCGCTCCCTGCTTGAGAAGGAAGGGGACCCGGTGCAGGCCCTCAAGCGAGGGGACTTCACCCATCGCTCATTTGGCAAGCCGACTCTGGCAGTGGTATCCGAGTTTTCATCCCACCATTTTCTGCTGCGGAAATGGCTGATCAAAAACGGCATTCATCCCCTCAAGGATGTGCACATCGTGACATTGCCGCCCAGTCAGATGCCGGACATTCTCGGCAATGCCCTGATTGATGGATTTTGCGCTGGAGAACCCTGGAACTCCCAGGCCGTGCGCGCCGGTACCGGCATCGTGGTCGCCAGCAGTCTGGATGTGGATCCCGGCCATGTCGAAAAGGTGCTGATGGTTTCCCATCGCTTCGCAACCCGCCGCAGCGAAACTCACATCCGCCTGATCGCCGCGCTGATCGATGCCTGCGAACAGTGCCAGGATCCCGATCTGCGCTCACGCTTTGCGGCGATTCTGAGCGAGCGCCGCTACCTGAACTGTCCCAGGGAAGACATTGAGGTCGGTCTTGAAGGACGCATTGTAACGATTGAAACCCATCAGCTGGGTATTTTGGCAAGCCAGTTTCTTCGCTTCGACTCCAATCGTCCCTCCCGCAAACACTGCACCTGGATCCTCAAGCAGATGCAGGATGCGGGACTGATGCGCGGCGTGTCTGTCGATCCCGATACCTTGGCGAAAATCGTCTTCGCAGAGGAATACTACGAAAGCGCGCTGAAACTGCGGAGCCAGATGGGGCGACTCGAGCAGCGCGTGCAGCAAACCACAACCGGAGGTCATTGACCATGCCACATTTCACACCCGTCCATCCGGATCGTGCCGGTGTTCCAGTGACTCCGATTGATCACTGGCTTGAGAGTCAAAGCGCGCTGCAGACTCCTGTAGCCGAGTTCGCCCGCCTGCATGACGATGCGGAATTCCGGTCAGCCGCACAGGTCCGACGCCTGCTGCCGCTCGAAACACCGAAGGCCGGCGAGCAATATGCCTTTGATGTGGACCTCGACCGTTGTTTCGGGTGCAAAGCCTGCGTGGCTGCCTGTCACAGCCTCAACGGATTGGACGAAACCGAATCCTGGAGGGATGTCGGCTACATCCATCAACCCACTGCAGGTACGCACTACCATCAGACTGTAACCTCCGCCTGCCACCACTGTGTGGACCCTGCTTGTCTGAACGGCTGCCCGGTTGAGGCCTACGAAAAAGATCCGGTCACCGGCATCGTGCTGCACCTTGACGACCAGTGCATCGGCTGCAGCTATTGCATCCTCAAGTGCCCATACGATGTGCCCAAGTTTAACAAGCGACTCGGAATCGTGCGCAAATGTGACCTCTGCCACGGACGCCTGAAAGCCGGAGAAGCACCCGCCTGTGCGCAAGCCTGTCCGACTCAGGCCATCTCGGTCACTATTGTGAAGCAAGCCGAAGTGCGCGATCTGGCCAACGCAAATGCCTTTCTCCCGGGAACGCCCAACCCGACACTCACCCAGCCGACCACGCGCTACCATTCTGCCCGCCCCGTGCCGACCGATGCAACCGCAGCCGATGCACACGTGGCCGTCAAAGCGCATGCCCACTGGCCACTCATTCTCCTGCTCGTGTGCACCCAGGCATCCGTCGGCGTCATGGCTGCAGGCACTTGGGTTGCGCAACATGCACAGCCCAGTTTCTGGACGGCGCTTGCATTTGCAGGCATCGGCATCCTCGCAAGTGTATTGCATCTGGGACAACCGCTTCGTGCCTGGCGCGTCTTTCTGGGACTGCGCCGATCCTGGCTCTCTCGCGAAATCGTGGGCTTCGGTGCCTATGGGTTTCTGCTCGCTTGTACGCTCGCTTCCGGCTGGATTCCACAACTCTCCCCTGCTGTGCAACAGTCCCTTTCGGCAGCGGCATGCATCACAGGGTGCATCGCCGTGTTCACCTCGATCATGATCTACGCAGACACGGGACGCCGCGCATGGAATTTCACGGAGACCTTTCGTCGTTTTGCCGGAACCGTCCTGCTGTCGTTTTTCCTCGTCGCAGGCATCACCTCGGGCGACACCGCATGGTTTGTCGCTACCTGGTTCCTCGCAGGTGCAAAATGCCTGTGGGATGCGCTCGACATGGGGGCGAGTCACTCAATATCCAATTCACCTCACGGCGCACGCTTCCCATGGTTGTCCACCCGTGGTGGCAAGGTTGCTCTGGCATCGCGAATCACCTTCCTGCTCGCGGCCATCGCCGCAACACTCTGGCAGCCTGCGACCACCCTCTTCATCGGGATCGCTGGTGGAGCATTATTGATCGGAGAACTCTGCGAGCGCTACCAGTTTTTTGTGTCTGTCAACGTTTCCAAAATGCCGGGAGGGGCGGTAAGATGAGTTCCAAACGTCGCCCATCATGGACACAGAGCATCGATGCGTGGATGCACCGTCGCGAAGGGAAAATGACCCGGGAACTGGAGCGTGAAAAACTCTCTCCCCATCTTCCCCAACTGCCAACGCGCCTGAAACCCGATGCCGTCACCCACTCCGTCTGTGGATACTGCAGCACCGGGTGTTCCCTCAAAATTCATCTGCGGGACGAGCAGGCGATCGGACTCAGCCCGCACCATCGCTATCCGGTCAATCAAGGCATGGCCTGTCCCAAGGGATGGGAATCCCTCACCGTGCTCGATGCACCGGATCGCGGCACCACACCGCTGTTGCGAAATCAGGAGGGCGAAATGCAGGCCGTCTCGTGGGATGTGGCCACTCAAACCTTTGTCGAGCGTTTCCAGTCCGTCATCGAACGGCACGGCATCGGCTCAGTCGCATGGTTGAGCACGGGTCAAATCGCCACCGAAGAAATGGCTTACATCGGCGCGCTCGCCAAGTTTGGCATGGGTTGGCTGCACGGCGATGGCAATACACGCCAGTGCATGGCAACTGCCGTTGCCGCCTATCAGCAATCATTTGGATTTGATGCTCCCCCCTATACCTATGCGGATCTGGAATCATCGGATGTGATCCTGCTGATCGGCTCCAATCTCTGCATCGCCCACCCCATCCTCTGGCAGCGCATCATGCAGAACCCACACCATCCGCGCATCATCGTGATCGATCCCAGAAATACGGAGACCGCTCAGCTCGCGACGGATCACTTTGCCATTCGCCCAAAGTCCGACCTCGAGTTCTTCTACGGGATCGCGCACATCCTGCTGCAAAACGGCTGGATCGACCGTGACACCATCAACGCCAGCACGACTGGATTTGAGGCGTTCGCGAGTTTTCTCCAGCCGTACACTGCCGAACTTGCTTCTGCTGCTTCCGGTATTCCGGTTTCCCGCCTGCAATGGTTGGCCGAAACCATCGCCTCCGGCGAGCGGGTATCCTTCTGGTGGACCATGGGAGTCAATCAGGGACACCAGTCCACCCGTACCGCACAGGCGATCATCAATCTCGCCTTGATGACGGGCAACATCGGAAAACCAGGCACCGGGGCGAATTCGATCACGGGTCAATGCAATGCAATGGGTTCGCGACTCTTTAGCAACACCACTTCCCTGCTGGGGGGGCACGACTTCCTCAACGCCTCCCATCGCCATCGAGTTGCCGAACGACTGAACATCCCAGTGGAACGCATTCCGACCAGCAAAAGCCTCGCATACGACCAGATCATGGAAGGTATCCGCGATGGAAGCATTCGCGGACTGTGGGTGATCGCAACCAATCCCGCTCATTCCTGGATTCACCAGAACGATGCCCGAAAGCTGCTCCAACAACTGGATTTCCTTGTCGTGCAGGACATGTACACCAGCACTGAAACCGCTCAGATGGCCGACCTCTTCCTGCCCGCTGCAGGCTGGGGGGAAAAACAGGGAACATTCATCAACAGCGAACGCCGCATCGGTCTGATTCGACAAGTCAAGTCACCGCCCGGAGAGGCATTGAGCGATTTTGACATCTGCCAGCGCATCGCCACCGCCTATGGATGTGAATCCTTGCTGGAGGAGTGGAGGGATCCGGAGTCCGTTTTCCGGATTCTTGCCCGATTGAGCGAAGGGCAACCCTGCGATTTCAGTGCCATTGAAAACTACGAAATGATCGCGGCCAACGGCGGTATCCAGTGGCCACTCCGCCCGGACGACATGGCTGAACAAGGGACCATCAATCCCCAACGCAGACTCTTTGAGAACGGTCAATACTTCCACCCGAACGGACGGGCAAAGTTTCTGTTTGAACCTGCGCAAGCCATGCCCGAAGCACCATCAGCCAGCTTCCCGCTTCTCCTGATCACCGGAAGGGGCACCTCGGCGCAGTGGCATACGCAAACCCGCACCGAAAAATCACCCATTCTTCGCAAGTTGTACCCCGCCCATCCCTACCTGGAAATGCATCCGGACGACGCAGCACGAGCTGGTCTTCACAATGGGAAATGGGTTTGGGTCGAATCCTCACGCGGTCGCATTGAGGTCGTTCTTCGACTCTCCAACACCGTATCCCCAGGCATGGTGTTCATCCCCATGCACTATGCCGTCACCAACCAACTCACCTTTCCGGCCTTCGATCCGCACTCCCGTCAACCCTCTTACAAGGCATGCGCCGTACGAATTTTTCCAAAAGAACATTGATATGAATCACCCTCCGCAACCCTTCTCGACCGAACAGGAATCGTACCTCAAGGGCTTTTTCCAGGGCATTGCACAACGCCCGGTCATCCATGCCCTTGCAACGAACACTGCACTCGACGACGCACCCCCTGAAACCGGTGCAGAATCCCTTTATGGCACTCCCATCGACGAACTCTGCCGGGAGGAACGCATCAAACTGGAAACCAATGGGTTGGATGTCTGGGATCAGATGGTGAAAAACGGGGATCTGAATCAATTCCCCAAGGACGGTGATGTGTTCCGCTACAAGTTCTACGGAATGTTTTACGTCGCCCCGGCACAGGATTCTTTGATGCTGCGCTGTCGCATTCCCGGTGGACAACTTTTCAATCACCAACTGCGAGGTCTGGCGGATATCGCCGAAAAGCACGGCAATGGATTCCTCGATATCACCACACGCGCGAATTTTCAGATTAGGGAAATTGCGCCCGCATCCGCGATTCCGACGCTCACCCAGTTGACCGACATTGGCCTCACTTCAAAGGGATCGGGAGCGGACAATGTGCGCAACGTCACGGCCAGTCCGACCGCCGGATTTGACGTTCAGGAAATCCTCGACGTGATGCCCTTCGCCCGCGAAATGCATCACCGCATCCTGAACAACCGCGACCTCTACGGGTTGCCCCGAAAATTCAACATTGCCTATGACGGCGGCGGCCAAATCTCCGCCTGTGCGGACACCAATGACATCGGATTTTATGCCGTGAGAGTCGGTGAGGGGCATTCGGTGGATCCCGGTGTGTATTTTCGCGTTCAGCTCTGCGGAATTACCGGGCACCGACAATTCGCAAAAGACTGCGGTATCCTGATCCGCCCAGAACAGCATGCCGATCTCGCCTGTGCGATGCTTCGCACCTTTCTGCAGCATGGCAACCGCACCAACCGCAATCGGGCCCGACTGAAATACCTCATTGATGACTGGGGCGTTGAGCGATTTCTGGAAGAAACCGAACACCATCTGGATTTCTCCTTGATGCGTTTTCCACAAGCAAACTGCGAAGCACGCGGCGCCACCCTGCAGCAAGGTCATCTTGGCATCCATGCACAGAAGCATCCCGACTATTCCTATGTGGGGGTTCGCGTTCCCGTGGGACGGCTCAGCCACGAACAGTTGCGTACGATTGCGAACCTGAGTCAGCACTACGCTCGCGGGGAAATCCGCCTAACCGTGTGGCAAAATTTCCTGATTCCCCATGTGCACAAGAGCCAGATTGCGGAGCTGAAACTGGCGCTCAGCAATGCAGGCTTTGCATTTGAGGCAAATCCCTTTGCGGCGGGACTGGTTGCCTGCACCGGAAATACGGGATGCAAATACGCTGCGGCCAATACCAAATCCCATGCGGTCAAGCTCGCAGATGAACTGGCCAAGCGCGTTCAGCTCGATCATGCGATCAACATTCACCTCACGGGTTGTACTCATTCTTGTGCGCAGCACTACATCGGCGATATCGGAATGATAGCCACTCCTTGCACGCTGGATGGAGAATCGGTCGAGGGATATTCCATCGCATTCGGAGGTGGGGTTGAAGAACGCCAGGGCATTGCCATCGAGATGTTCAAGTCCATTCCCTTTCAACACATCCCGGATCTGCTCGAAGCCTGCCTGACCACTTTTCTCGACCACCGCGAAGCAGGCGAAACATTCAATGCATTCATTCGCCGACACTCTCACGAGGCGCTCAACCAACTGTTTTTACCACATGCAAGCACATCCTGATTCCACGCAAACACATCCATTCATTCCCGACAATGCTCCGTTCAGCGCCGAACAGCGCGCCTGGTTGAACGGGTTTCTTGCGGGTATTTATTCCAACTCAGCTGCCGAACCCAAGGCTCCGGCAACACCCGTCACTTTGCTGTGGGGATCGCAAACCGGAAACTGCGAAACACTCGCACGCAAAACGGGTAAACGCCTGAAGAAAGCGGGATTTGATGTAAAGGTCATCGACATGAGCAGCTACGATGTCGCTAAACTGGCAAACGAACAGCTGCTGCTCATCCTCACCAGCACCTATGGTGACGGTGAAGCACCCGACAATGCTCAGGCGTTTCAGGAATATCTGCACAGCGATCAGGCCCACGAGCTGTCCAAGGTGAACTTTGCCGTGCTCGCGCTCGGAGACTCCAGCTACCCACACTTTTGCAAGGCGGGCATTGACATGGATCAACGCCTCAAAGTACTGGGAGCCAAACGCCTGATCGAACGCGTCGACTGTGATGCGGACTATGAAGCCTCATTTGACGCCTGGCTTCATTCCATCGAGCAGGCCCTGCAGCCTTTTCAGTCGAGCACGCGGGAGGTTGAAGCAGCCGACGCCGATGATGATGAAACAGAAGAGCCCCTTTATCATCGGAAAAACCCCTTCCCGTCAACGGTAGTGGAGTCCCGCTTGCTCAATGGGGAGGGGTCGTCAAAGGAAGTACGCCACGTCTGCCTGGATTTGGCAGATTCCGGACTGAAATATGAAGCGGGTGACGCCATCGGCATCTTTCCCCAAAACTGCCCGGAACTGGTGGATCAATTGCTGGAAAAGCTGGAATTGTCCGCTGGGGAAAGTGTAACGCATGCAGGGCAATCGCGAAGCCTGCACGATGTGCTGTTGAACGACTGTGAGATCAGCCAGCTCAGCCGCCCTACCCTCGCTGCTTGCCATGCACATTCCCCCTCGGCCAAACTTGCCGAGCTGCTGGAGGATTCCAACAGCGAGCAACTCAAGCACTACATCGCACAGCACCACTTCATCGATTTGATTGATGAAATTGCGTTGAAAGTGACGAGTGGAGCGGACTTGTTGAAGATTCTTCCAAGCCTGCAGCCGCGCCTGTATTCGATTTCGTCAAGTCCCCGACATGAAGCAGGCAAGGTGACGATCACAGTCGGAGCCGTTCGCTACACCTTAAACGGCACAGCACGAAAGGGGGTGGCATCCACCTTTCTCGCAGATCGTGTATCACCCGGGGAAAGCGTGCCAGTCTTCTTCCACCCCAATCGCAACTTTCGCCTACCGGAAGACGATAAAACTCCGGTCATCATGGTCGGACCCGGAACCGGTATCGCTCCGTTTCGTTCCTTTTTGCAGGAGCGGGAGGCCCGAGCGGCTTCCGGCCCCAACTGGCTGTTTTTTGGAGACCAGCATGCGGCAACGGACTTCCTCTATGCGGAGGAGTTGCGCCGCTGGCAGGAGCAGGGACTGCTCACCCATCTGAACACCGCCTTTTCAAGGGATCAGGCGGACAAACGCTATGTGCAGCACGAAATGCTCGAGGCCGCAGAAACCCTGTTCGAATGGCTCGAAGCGGGAGCTCACTTTTACGTCTGTGGCGATGCATCGCGCATGGCCAAAGATGTGGATGCAGCACTGGTGCAAATTGTCACCCAATGCGGGAAATTCGATAACGTCTCCGGCAAAGCCTACGTCGACCAACTCAAACGAGAGCGACGCTATCAGCGCGATGTGTATTGAGCGAATCACCTGAAGCGATCCCGCTCGTTTCGGATTTAAACAACTGCGCCCTAGCAAGCGCACCAAAGCAAAAGGCGGAGCCAACAAGCTCCGCCTTTCCAGTTCAATGAAGCACTGTGCAGACCCGTATCAGACGGGTGTCGCACAGGCATACTACTTACCCATCGTGATCAAAACTTCACAACTCTCACCTGCGGACACGAGCGGGATGCGGTTCCCCTCGATGCGTCGTCCGTCAATCTCCAGGAAGCGAACACCCTTGTTCACTCCATCCGGATTCACAAACTTGAGTTCATACGTTGCACCGCGCAGTTTGCGGGTAACGGAAAATTCCTTCCAGTCCGATGGGATACTCGGGTCAACCACGAGGCAGTCGTAGTCGGGCTTGATTCCCGCAAACCCCTGACTGATGGTGAGAAAGGTCCAGGCGGCAGTACCGGTGAGCCAGGCATTTTTGGCTTCACCTGGTGTCGCTGCATCCTTGCCAGCAATCATCTGCGAATACACATAGGGTTCGCCCCGATACACATCGAGCTTGTCCTCCTTGGCCGCCGGGCACATGGACAAATAATACTCAAAGGCCCGGTCACTCATGCCCAATTGCATGAGGGCGAGCTGGATCCAGGGATTGTTGTGGCAAAATATCCCTGCATTTTCCTTGTAGCCCTGCGGGTAGCTCGAAATCTCTCCCAGCTCGATTCGATAGTCAGGATACGAGGGCTGTTGCAGCACACAACCATTGGGTGTGAACAAATGCTCGTGCACGGATTCCAGCGTTTTTTCCGCACGACCGTTGGTGGCACCCGCACCTCCCATGATGAGCCATCCCTGACTCTCGATGAAAATCTTGCCCGCGTCACAAGTGTGACTGCCAATGGGGTTACCATGCGCATCATAAGCGCGCAGATACCAGGCACCGTCCCAACCGTGAGTCTCAACGGCATCAAGCATCTTGTCGTAGTTGCGCTGCACATCGGCCGCCTGTGCCGGTGAATCCAACACTTCATACAACGCCTTGAGTTCCTTCGCAGCCACGAGGAAAAGCCCTGCAATCATCAGTGATTCTGCCACGTTGGAATCGCCGCTGTGGCTGGCCGTCTGGAAGGAATCCGACGGGTCCATCGAAAAACAGTTCAGATTGAGGCAGTCATTCCAGTCCGCATGACCAATGAGCGGCAGCTGATGCGGTCCAAGATTTTCCATGGTGTAACGCAGACTCAGCTCGAGATGGTCCATGAGTGTGGCGTGCTTTTCCTCCACATCAGCATACCCGATCTGCTCCCTCAGGATGGCAAAGTCACCTGTTTCCTTGATATAAGCACAGGTCGAGAGAATGAGCCAGAGGTGGTCGTCCATGAAACCACCACCGATCTCGTCATTCCCTTTTTTGGTCAGTGGCTGATACTGATGAAAGCACAGTCCCGAACTCTTCTGTGTCGCCGCGATATCGAGTACGCGTTGCCGGGCTTTTTCAGGCACCATGTGGACGAATCCAAGCAAGTCCTGATTGCTGTCGCGGTAACCCATTCCCCGTCCGATGCCTGACTCAAACATGCTCGCCGAACGGCTCAGGTTGAAGGTTGCCATGCATTGAACCTGATTCCAGGTATTGCCCATGCGGTTGATGATGGCACTGGGAGATTCGATCTGGAAACTGGAAAGGGTCTCCTCCCAACTCTCGGCGAGCTTGGCAAACGCCGCGTCCACCGCATCGATGGTGGCATACTTTTGGAGCAACGCCTCCGCCTTTTCGCGATTGATCAGGCCATCGGGACGGAACTTGCGCTCCTGTTCGTTTTCGATGTAGCCCATTACAAACGAGAACTCCTGCACCTCACCGGGAGCGAGGTCCAACTCCAAGCAGTGGGAACCGATCGGATTCCACCCATGAGCGATGCTGTTGCGGCTCTTGCCCTCAAGCACGGCTGCGGGTTCATGCAAACCATTGTGCAGGCCCACAAATGCGTCACGGCAGGTATCAAATCCCTGCACGTCGCGCGAACAGCCAAACACGACGTAGTGATTGCGGCGTTCCCGGTACTCGGTCTTGTGATAAATTGCACTGCCATGCACTTCCACCTCTCCAATCGAGTAGGTGCGCTGGAAGTTGGTCATGTCGTTGAGTGCGTTGTAGAAACAGAACTCCACAAAGGAAAAAAGCTGCACTTTCTTATGAGTGGCTCCCTCGTTGCTGACACTGACCTTCCAGATTTCAGCATTTTCCCCTTTGGGGACAAAATAGGTGACCTCACATCGCACATCCTTTTTGGACGAACGGAACTTGCTGTACCCCAAGCCATGTCTGCACTCGTACTCATCGAGTGCTGTCTTGGTCGGTTTCCACCCAGGATTCCACACCGTATCGCCGTCCTTGAGGTAGAGGTAGCGTCCGTTCATGTCGAAAGGAATCTGGTTGTAGCGGTACCGCGTCAAACGCCGGAGTCGTGCATCCTTGAAGAAGCTGTATCCGCCTGCGGTATTGGTCACCAGACCAAAATACTCATCCTGTCCGATGTAATTCAACCAGGGCAACGGCGTATCCGGGCGACGCACTACATACTCACGACGGGGATCATCAAAATATCCGTAACTCATTTTATATCCGTATCTTACGCTTGTTCAGGTGGGGCAACCGGAAGGCACCATGATCCCATGAACATGCATCACCACTCCGATTTTCCCAAACGCTACCAAATTCTGGCAAAAACGGAAAAGGATTAAGGCTCTTACATAAGAATGTATTATTGCTATACGGATTTCGAATCCTAGTGTATACGAAGCACCATCATTAACCCCTGAGTTCCTCTTCATGAAATCGAAACGCCCCACGATGAAGGATATTGCGGCAAAAGCCGGTGTTCATCAAACCACCGTGTCTCTGGCGCTGCGAAATCATCCCAGCATCCCGGAAAAAACCCGCAACCGCATCAAAAAATTTGCCGACGAAATGGGATATCGTCCCGATCCGATGCTGTCATCCCTCATCGCCTATCGCAAGAGTCGCTCAGAACGGGTACAGACTCCTACCATCGGCTACATCATGAATGTGGACGGAGAGGAAGGACTCAAGGCATCCTCCGCACGTCAACTGTTTCTCAAGGGAGCCAAGCAGCGCTCTCATGAACTCGGATACAACCTCGATGTCTTCTATTACGGCGGACGGCACTATCATTCCAAGTATCTCGACAAGGTACTGATCACGCGAAACATCACGGGCATCATTCTCGCCGGATTCTACACGCACTTTACTGATATCGAGCTGAGCTGGGACTTTTACAGTCTGGTCAAAATTGAGATGCTGCCCAACCATGTGCGCTGTCATACCATCGAAAACAATCAATACCAAGTCGTTCGACGGGCCTTTCAGGAGCTGCGAAAACTCGGGTTTCGCCGCATTGGCCTGTGCATTGCAGACCATGACGAAAAACACACCCGCAATCTTTTCTCGGCGGGATACTTGGTGGAACAGAATATGATCCCCGAGGAGGACCGGGTGCCCCTGCTGGTTTTTGAGGGCAATGAATTTTATGAGGAATTCAGCGAAAGCCGCTCCCGCATTCTGAACTGGGTGGTTGAGAATCGGCTCGACGCCTGCATTTCCAATTGGCGCATCCTCAATCCTGTCGTTGAGGAAGCGCGAAACCGCATGGGGAAACAGGTGTATGCGGTATCTCTCGATCTCGAAAATGATGCCCCTGGCAGCTGGGGTATCATGCAGAATCACGAAATCGTCGGCTCATCCGCAGTTGAGGTGCTTTCTGGACTCATGCAACACCACCAAAAGGGACAGGCCCAGTTTCCCCGCATCAATCTGATCAATTCCACCTGGAAGGCTCCGGACCTCGATACCATTGAGGACATTCGTGCCCACAACATCTACGCAACAGAACACCGGTAATCAAAGAAATCCGCGCCGCTTTAGCAGAGGTTCTGTTGCAGGTTCTTTACCCCGAAAGGCCTTGTACAGTTCCATCGGATCACCCGATCCCCCTTTCGAAAGCACGTGTTCCCGAAAAGAAGCCGCAGTCGCGCGGTCAAACAAACCCTTTTCCCGAAAGGCCTCAAATGCATCCGCATCCAAAAGCTCGGACCAGAGGTAGCTGTAATATCCCGCAGCATATCCACCGGAAAAAATGTGCTGAAAGTAACTGGAATGATAACGGGGTGCGATCTGCGGCATCAGTCCATATTTTCCCGTGAGAATCTCGTTCTCAAACGCTTGCACGGATCCGCTAAAGGGCACTTCCATGCGATGGTATTCCATGTCGAGCAGAGTAGCTGCCAGGTATTCAGTGGTGAAAAAACCCTGGTTAAACGTTTCGACCGTGCGAATCTTATCGATAAGCACATCAGGGATCACTTCACCTGTTTCGTAGTGCAGCGCATACTCGCGAAGCAAGGCGGGTTCAAATGCCCAGTTTTCAAGCACCTGCGATGGCAGTTCTACAAAATCACGGGTGACGGAAGTGCCCGCCTGTGCATGGTACCGCACATCACTGAGCAGACCGTGCAAGGCATGCCCAAACTCGTGAAATGCAGTGTTCACCTGATCCAGATTGAGCAGAACGGGTGCATCATCTGCGGCTGGTGGTACGTTGAGCACATTGACGATATGCGGGATCACCCGTTTCCCATCGGCATCCACCGATTGAGTGCGAAACGCACTCATCCACGCTCCGGCCCGCTTGCTGTCACGGATGAAATAATCTGTGTAAAAAATTCCGATCAAGTCACCGTTGGCCTCAATGACTTTCCACGCCTGAACGTCCTCGCGATAGGTTTGCACTTCGGGCGCCGCTTCAATCGTGACGCCGTAGAGCTTCTCCGTCAGGATGAAAATGCCGCGCAGCACGTTATCAAAGCTGAAATACGGCATCAGTTCGCTCTCGCTCAAGTCATATTTCGCAGCGCGGATTTTTTCCATGAAATACCGATAGTCCCATGCTTGCAATTCACCCTGCAAGCCCTCTTCGCTCATCAGCGTTCGCATTTCCTCGATATCCCGCTGTGCCGCCGCTAATCCCGGTTTCCAGATCTGGAGCACCAGATCCATCACGGCCTCCGGAGTTTTTGCCATCGTACGGTCCAGCTCATAGGCAGCATGATTGGGATAGCCCAGTAGCTGTGCACGTTCGAGCCGAAGATTGAGAATCTCTGCGATGATGGATTCGTTGTTGTAGGCGTTATCGCGCATACCACACTGCACATACCCCAGGTAGAGCTGCCGACGCAGATCCCGGTCATGCGCGTAGGTGGTAATAGCCTCCACATTGGAACGCGTCGGCAGGAACAACCACCGCCCGTCATAACCGCGTTCTTCAGCCTTGCGGGCTGCTGCCTGTATGATCGACTCCGGAATCCCCTCCAAGCGTGACCGGGACTCCACCAGAATCTCACAGGAGGTCGTATCCTCACGCACATTTTCGCCAAATTGAAGGGTGAGCACTGACAACTTCTTCACCACCTCCTTGTAGCGCTGCTTTGCTTCGGCTTCGAGTAATGCACCTCCACGGACAAATCCATCGTAGGTGTCTTCAAGCAGCTTCAGCTGATCGCTGTCGAGTTCGATGGCATGCCTGTTTTCGTAGACTTCACTTACCCTCTCAAACAGATCTGGACGCAAGCGAATCTCAGCATAGTGAGCTGACAACAGCGGTGTCGTCTCCAGGTCAATGCGCTGCATGATCTCGTCGCTGTCTGTACCACTGAGGTTGTTAAATACCCGCATCACGCGCGTCAGAAATGCTCCGGTCTGATCGAGTGCAACAATCGTATTCTCAAACGTCGCGCGATCCGGATTTTCAGCGATGGCATTCACTTCCGCTTTTTCCAGCTCGATCCCCTGAAGAATGGCAGGAAGGTAGTGCTCCTGCTCAATAGCCTCGAAAGGAGGAGTTCCAAAGGGCGTCTCCCAAGGCTGGAAAAACGGATTATCGGTTGCGTGAGTCGCTTGGGTCATGAGAAAGGCAATTCCGGCAATCAGCCAACAATTCAAGGCTTTTTTCATATGAATTTCGTCCGATTTTCAGGTATTTCGTCTGAATCGCAATTTCATAATCCATAAACCGCAAATTCAATCCCTGAATGATCAAGTTCAGTATTTTCGGCTCTACCCGCATCGGTCAACACGATGAACGCATTTTCAAGCGATCAAGTGGATGCAGGAATGCGGTGGGTGAATCCATGACAAATGGCCACACCAGCAGCATCGGTCTCATCGGCACTGCTCCAGTCACTCACTCCGAGAAAACGCGTCACCATATCCGCAACCTGTTCTTTACTGGCTCGACCACTGCCTACAATCGCCTGCTTCACCCGAAGCGGAGCATACTCAAATACTTCATAACCACGCCGCGCCAAAACACCAAGTGCCGCACCTTTGGCACTGCCCAGGATCAGTGCTGTTCGGTAATTTTGCACATAGATCGGCTGCTCGACGGCCACATGATGCACCTGAAAGTGCTGTGCAACCCATTCGCAGCGCTCAGAGATCGCAGCAAGGCAGTGGATGGAGCTTTGTTTCGCGGGGATTCGAATGGTCTCGCGATGATGCAGCTGCATGCGATCTCCTTCTGCAAACTCGACTACGGCCAGTCCCGTCGCACGCAGGCTGGGATCGATGCCCATGACGATTCCGCGATACTTGCATAGCTTGATCGCGGATGGATGCGCAGATGTTGCCAGTTTCCCGTTTGCACGTCCTTCTACGTAGGCTTTCCAGAGTTGACGACTGCTTCTTCCCATCGAATATGGAGTCCACTAGAGCAGAACCCGGAACATCATTCAAGCCTTCTGCCATTCCTGCCCGATAGCCATTACGACCCAGTCATGCACCATCGATCTCCGAAAAATTTCATCCCGGAACCTTTCCCCTATCATCATGAACTTGAGTTGCATATCAGCTCAATGACCAATCTGGGAATGGGAATCGGCAAGTGGAACGATTGGGTCGTCATGGTTCCGTTTGTCATTCCAGGGGAGCGGGTAAGGGCGCGCATCTTTCGGAATCACAAGAACTACTCCGAAGCGGATTTGCTCGAGGTCATCGATCCCTCGCCCGACCGGACTCAGCCCGGTTGCTCCTACTTCGGCAGCTGTGGTGGTTGCCAGTATCAGCACCTCACTTATCCCGCCCAGCTCGAGATCAAGCGACAACACGTTGCAGAAACACTCACAAAAATCGCCGGGATCGATACTGCGATCGCCCTGCCCATTCACTCCGAACACGCCTTTCACTACCGCTCAAAAATCACACCCCACCACAACAAACCGCGGCAGGGAGAGTTGGGAGCCATGGGTTTTCTCAAAGTCGGTCAGCGCAATCAGATCGTTGACATCGAACGCTGTGTAATCGCAACCGAAGCCATCAATGCGGAATTGACCGTGCAGCGCAGTGAACGCCAGGCACTTGCCCGGAAAGGTCGCATGAAAAAGGGCGCGACCCTGCTCCTGCGTGATGTCATGGAAGGCGTGATCACGGACCCCAAAAAAGTGGTCACCGAACGCGTTGGTCCACGCATCTTCCAATTCAAGGCAGGAGATTTTTTCCAGAACAACCCGTTTGTACTGCCCAAAATGGTGGACTATGTGATCGATCAGGCCAAACAAACGGGGCAACCCTACTTGATCGATGCATACTGTGGATCGGGATTGTTTTCCATCTGCGCGTCCCACGCATTTGAACGCTGCATCGGCATTGAAATCAGCGAATCTGCCATTCAGTGGGCCCGCGCGAACGCTGCACTCAATCAACTCAAAAACTGCCGCTTTCAGGTCGGGGATGCCAAGGACATTTTTGAATCCGTCGATTTACCTCCTGCTCAGTGTGTGCTGCTGATCGATCCTCCTCGCAAGGGTTGTGATGCAGACTTTCTGGATCAAGTCTCCCGCTTCAAACCCGGACGCATGGTCTACGTATCCTGCGATCCGGCTACCCAGGCACGCGACTTGAAGCGATTACTGGAAATGGGATACCAGGTGGAGCAAGTGCAACCCGTGGACCTGTTTCCCCAGACCCGCCACATCGAAAACATTGTCACGCTCAGCCTGGGTTGATGCTCAGCCACGAACACATAAAACTCAGTTACGGAGTTTCGCGCTCCAGGCGTGAGTAGGCACCATCCGGCACACCGCCCTCCAGTGGAGTCTCCCAGCTCCGCTTTGTTGCGGCAAGAAACACATCTTCCAGATCACTTTCGCGGCGAAAACACTCGCGAATGAAAACACTGTCACACGAGGCAATGCGACGAATCAGCTCTCCGCCAAAATCATCATTCACCCGAGAGTCAACAATGACTTCATGATACCCATCTTCGTTGACCGGATGAGTGCGAATGCGTTCCAGCTCCGGACTGATCTCGGCCAGCATGATATCGAGTTGCTTCAAATCCCCTCTTGCCTGCAAGTGATAGCGCACCCCGAGGTCATATCGCCGCCGCATCTGAGCCAAGGTCCCCGAGGCCACAATGCGTCCCCGATTGATGATCATGGATCGGTCACACACGGCATCAATTTCATGCAGGATGTGGCTCGACAGGATCACCGTCATGTTTCCACGCATGCGGTCGATCAACTTCCGCACGGCCCGAATCTGGTGGGGATCCAGTCCGATCGTGGGTTCATCCATGATGACAACTTCAGGTTGAGACAGCAGGGTATCGGCGATGCCGACACGTTGGCGAAACCCCTTCGATAGTTTGCCGATGAGGCGTTTGGCTGCCTTGTTCCGCAGGTCACACACTTCCATGATCTCGTTGACCCGCCGCTTGATCTGTCGATGTGGCACATCCTTGAGCTGCGCGCGAAAGCGCAGGTATTCCTGCACCTTCATCATTTCTGGCAGCGGATTGTTCTCCGGCATGTAGCCAATGCGGCTCTTGAGTTTATCCTGATGCCGTGTCGCCGACAATCCCGCCACAAAAACCGACCCCGACGTCGCGGGAATCAATCCGCTCATGATGCGCATCAATGTGCTTTTTCCCGCCCCGTTCGGACCCAACAGTCCCACCACCTCGCCTCTGCGAATCAGGAACGAAACCTCCGACAGCGCGGCAATGGAACCATAATGTTTACTGAGCTTGATCGCCTCTATGCTGGGAACGTCCACGGTCTGAATAGCTTCCAATGCAAGACAACTTCACTGACGCAGTGAATCCAGCCAACCTTCCCAGTTTCACCCGAGATCGTCAAAAGAAATTTACAGGCAAGCATGCGTCATCGATTCAAAAGACCGGGCAATACGTGCAATAATGATCGGATTTAGTGACGACCCGCGCATGCGTCATTCGTGTCTGCTGCAAACAGACTTTGCCAAACCTGTTCCTGTTCCCGGATCAGGGCATCGACCTTCGCAGTTGCTTCGGCTGGTGGGTCTTTACGCCAACCCCGCCGCATGCAAACACACTGCCGGTAGATGCGGTCCTTCCAAAACTGACCGCGATGGGCTGGGTCGTTTGCATACTCAAGTGCCCAGGTACGCGCTCCCTGCTGCAGCAAAAATTCTCTCCAACGCTGAAACACAATGCGTGTATTGCGTTCATGATGGTCATTTCGCCCCGGTGAGGCACTGACATGATGCCAAATACAGCTGCGGTTCGCGACAAAGATGCGATAGCCCGCGTGGCGCACCTTGAAGTTGAGGTCCATGTCTTCCCCCCCATTTCGAAATTCTGTGTCGAATTCCCCAACCTCACGAAAGACACTTGCCGGAATCAAAAAACACGCACCCGTGGTTGCGATTTGCTCGGAATACGCCTTGCGCGGATACGCCGTTGCGGGATCCACCTGCAGGTGGTCAGGTTTGCCGCGCGAGTTGATGAACACACCCGCATGATCGATCTGCTTGTCGGAGCATCGTCGCTGCACGTTGCCAATCATGCCAGGACGCTGGCGGCGCAGTTTGTGATAACCAGCGATCATGGGTTCGATCCACCCCGGAGTCAGCTCGGTATCATTGTTGAGGAACAGTAGGTGTGAGCCATTGGCGAGTCCTGCCGCGCGGTTGTTGCTCGCGGCATAGCCAAGGTTGCGCTCGTTGAGAACCGCATTGCAGCGTTCATTTTGTCGACTGTAATCCGAGATGTAATCGCGGCTACCATCAGTACTGCCGTCGTCCACCAGCAACAGCTCGTAGTCGATCCCGGGGGGGAGCGTCGCCTCCAGGGTTTGCAGACACTTCCGCGTCAGGTCGATGCAATTGAATACAGAAATTATGATCGAAACTCGCATGGGTCATTCTTCAGGATGCGCTTCAGAACAGAAGGCCCTTACGGCAGGTGTTGTGTCAGTTTCGCGACAAACTCGCGCCCAAACTGACGCCATGTCTTGATGGGACGCGCGGTCGCCTGTTCGCAGAGATTTTCGTAAAGTCCTTTTTGGAAGAGCACCGACTCGATGGCTTTCCGAATTGAGCTGACTTCGGTCACTTCACAGGTGATGCATCCGCCTTCCTTTGCCAGGTCACCTACGATGCCGCGATCAGAGCAAAGGCAGGGTCGCCCCTTCCAAAGGCTCTCCAGCAGGGGAATCCCAAAACCTTCGACCAGCGAAGGAAAGCAGGTAAAGTGACAGTCCGCATATTGCTGCGCCAGGGCTTCGTCCGTAATGCGCCCCATCCAGATCAGTCGTTTGCGCTGGCGCACTTTGGATTCCACCCAACAACTCAGATCACTGCTGGCATCATACTGTCCACCGACAAGGATCAGCTCCAGTGGCAAATCGGGGTGAGCGTCCCAAATGCCTTCAAAGGCTTCAATGAGGCGCTGATGGTTTTTGCGCGGATCCAAACTGCCGACACACAATGCACGGATCGGGTGATCCAGATCCATCACGAGCCGATCCATATTGCGTTGTGTACCCGGAATCTCGCCCGCCAGTTCCACATAGTCGATCTGGGGTTGCCCTTCAGGATGCTCACGAACGAAACGCTTAAAGCGTTCGTAAGAGTCACTGGAATTCGCAATTACCAGGTCACAGTGGGTCATCGCCAACAGATAATCGAGATGATACTGACGATATTTACTGCTCACAAGATCCGGATGATCAATGGCGATTGCATCATGAAAAATCGCAACCGTGCGCAGGTGCTTGCGGCGCGCAAAATGAATGAGATCCCACATTTGTTCCCCGGTCACCCACTCGGGAATCACAAGGTAAGCACCCTTGCGAAAGCGAAAATGCGCATTGCGGCGACGCCACGCTTCGCGAATACGGCGGCGCATCACCCGGGGAACAGGCAGGTGGGAAATCCAGGTCGGGGCAACGCTCACATCGGTGCGCGGTTCCACATTCTGGGGACCAAAATATGCCGCCATGCGATGGGCCTGAGCGGAGTCGAGCGGAGTCAGGCTGCGCAGGCTCTCGTTCCAGCTGACACAGGTAGCTGCAGGGTAGTCGAGTTCCAGCGCACGACACAGACTGCGCGTCACCCGCTGAATCCCCGTATTGTCAAGCGTGTGGGATGTATGGGTGACTGCGACGTAAATATCCTTGGCCCGCACCATGCTCATGATCGATCAGGTTCCCCGGGTATCTCTGCATCCGAATCGCCCGGATGACAGAGTAAAGCCTTGGACTGCAGCTGCTTGAGCAGTTCAATGTCATCGGCAAGCAAGCGCAGCGACTGGGAGTGGGCCTCATGAAAATTTTGAAGCGTGTGCACGACGCTTCCCATCATTTCCTTCAGATCGCGCCGGACCGCCTCTCCGGTATCGTTGACCAGTTCGAGATTCCGGGCGGTCAGTTCCTGCAAATCTCGCATGACCGCAAAATCCCGCTCAATCGCACCCATGATCTTTGCATTGATGCGCCCCTGGTTGCGACGATTCCACAAAGCAGAAATGCCCTTGCGCTGCTCGGCAGCTTCCTGCTCATCCCGAGCGATTTCAAGCATCCTGGCACCTTCGGTCAGGTGGTCGTCCATGCGCTGCTGCAATTGTTGGAGTATCTTCGAAAACTCAGCATAGCGCGTGCTCAGTTCGGTAAATCGCGATTCAAACACAGCGATTCGCTCCTCAATCGAAGCGGTGTCATAAGGTTCGGGTTGGGACATGTTCATGAAATTATCAGGGCGGACTTGTCGAATTTCAGTGCTGGATCATTTCTGGCAGGACCAGGAGCGCAGCAGTTGAAGCAGGGGTGCGTATTCCCGGTCATGCCAGCGCTGAGCAAGCGATCCCCAGCGCTCGAGAAACAGATTTCGGTTCTGATCCTCATGGGTTTTGCGACCGTCGGATGGACTCACATAGTGATACACCCAGCTTCGTGTTGCAACGCCAACTTCAATGCCCTGCTCCGCAGCGCGCAGGCAGAAGTCATCATCTTCAAAACCATTGCGATATGCCGTGTCAAAACCACCCAGGCCTGTAAAAACCGAACGCTTGACCAGCCAACAGGCAGCAGTGACGGAAGGGAAGCGGCAAAAATCCAGAGGTGGATCCCATGGAAAGAGGGATTCGTGAAATTGGCCAAAGTGTCGGGGATCCCGGCCTTCGTCGAAAAATTTGCCCGCATGATCCACACGCCCGGTACAGCGGCTGCGCTGCACATTGCCGACGATGCGGTCCGCACTGCCAGCATTGACAACCGCCAACATCGCATCCAGCCATCCCCGCTGCAAGACGAGATCGTTGTTGAGCATGATGAGGAATTCTCCGCATGCCTCCTGCGCTGCTCGGTTATTCGAATGAGCAAAACCCTGGTTTTCGGCATTTTCCAGCACGCGGATGGGCGCTGGCAAGGATCGAAGGAAGGATTTACTGGTCTCGCTGCTGCCATCATCGACAATTAAGATTTCACTCTGGGAACGCAACGAACCGATGTGGGCGAACCAGCTGAGCAGGCAATCCCGGGTCAGGCGAACCTGATCCTTGACCGGAATGATGAAACTGAAACGAACCGGCATTGACATGGTAAAACCTGCTAAAATCCCCACTTCAGGGACATGTAGACAAAGCGTCCGGGTTCGTTCGAAACCCCATAGTTTGTGAAGGGATTGCGAATGTTCACGTTTTTGGTGGAGTAGCTCTGGTCCGACAAATTCTCCACACCCAGTGTAAACAAAAGGTTGCGGGTCAGGTAATAGCCCAACAACAGGTTTACCACGGTATAACCATCGAGTGCCGTCTCGGAAATCGATTCATCCACGGCATACTGGGCCTCGGCCATTTGCAGCTCGACTTTGCCAAACCACAGGCGGTTGTTGTATTCGAGTGCAAGCTTGCCACGCAGGGGCTGGAGTTCGGCAAGATCCCGATCCCCCGATAGTCCATCCAACTGCTTTTTCCGACCTTGGGTGAACTCAACCCCCCCGGTTAGCGTAAAGGCGTCGTTGATGCGAAAATCGAGATAAGCATTCCCACCGTGCAGCACGGCATCAACGTTATTGTAACTCATTGCGGTTCCAAGGAAGACCCCACCGCTTTCCGGTCGAATCATCGGACTGATGTCTTCGAGGTAAATCATGTCCACTACATTGGAATAGAAACCGTTGATGCGAAATTTGAAACGCCGCAGGTTGATCTCGATTCCCATGTCCATTGAGGTATTTTTCACGGAATCCAAATCCGGATTACCCACCCAGACCAACTCATTGCCCGGAGCACGTTCATACATGTACTGCACATACATTTCATTTGGATCGGGCGTGCGCGCCGCATGGCCCACCTCCACATACCAGGAACTCCAATCCGTCAGATCGTAGTCAAGTCGGACCGAGAGGCTCAGCGCGGAGTCCCGCTCGCGCCGCGTCACATCCGTACGATACCGGCGAATAAAACCGATATCACCGTCCACTTCCGTATCGAGCTGATCGATGCGCACCGCTGCAGACAACAGAAAGTTGCCCAAAAAACGCTCTGCCTCCAGGTAGGCGCCCAAGTTGGATTGGTTGATGACAGGCAACATCGCGCTCTCCACCCCCAGCGTTTCTGTCAGGGCCTCCCAGTCCTGCCAGTACTGGCGCATCCCAAATCCAATCTGCAAATCGTAGAATTCCTTGATTGCCCGAAAGTCAAAGCCCTGGGTTGAGCTGCGGGAGTTCGCGCGCGTCGAAAAATCATTTCGCCCGGGTGCCTCAAGATTATCGAGTTTGGATTGTCGCCAGCGGTCGTTCAATTCCTGATCCGCCTTGGCGGAAAAAGCGCGAATGGAAAGTCGCTGTACTCCGGCAGATGGATTCTGGATGTGATACACCGCAGAAACATTGGACCCCCGGTCGTATTCCGCATCCATGCGGAGTTCCGGAAAAAACACACCTTCGGATTCGGTGTATTTTCCGTTGAATTCCAGTGATTGCGTGGGTGAGATCGTGACCTTGCCCGATGTTTCGATCGAGCGGATTTCATAAATGTCCTGGTCATCGGCCTCGTCGATGTAGCGTACCTTGGGATTTTTCTGATCGAGGCTTTCGGTCAGCATCACATCATTGCCATCGCGAAAGTTCCCAAACTCTCTCCACGACAGCTCAGTGGAGAGTTGCAGGCGTTCAACTGGCAACTCCGAGCGCAGGATGGAGGTCAGTGAACCATATTCTCCAATCGACAGTTCCAGTTCACCACTGCTGTCCCGAAATGGCATTGCGTATTGATAAAACTGAATGAAATCAGCATCGGCAGGAATGTTGCGCACGGGTTCGTCGAGGGTGAAGCTGAAATTCCGCCCCTGCGAGTATTCCAATGGTCCGCCAAAGGGCATCAGTCGGGGCGTATAGTTTGCGGTGGTTCGCCGCTGATCCGAAAGCCCAAAATCGACCCGATTGCTGAAAAGCCCTCCGGAAAACTCAACCCCTACGTTGCGCTGGGTTCCCCAGCGGAGAATCTCGGGGGTGTAGGCGCCGATCCTCGCATCTCCGGGTCCATAACTGCCAGCCCGGCTGAAAGGGTCCAGTCCTTCGACATAGCTGTAGCCGTCGGTCTCCAGCGACTCAACCTCCCGCCAGCCGGAAGCCGAGAGCTGCAGTACAACTGCGAAACCCGCGATCCATGATACTACCCTTCTCACCTCTATGCAACGTTCAAGCGATACCCATTAAAGGATGCAATGGCGTCACAAACAAGGCAAATCCCAGCAACAAATTCCGGTTCCCCACCGGGACCCGTACTCTATTGCGCTGTATGGCAAAGCAGATACGGGTGAAAGCGTTGGATGTTCTCCAATGCACCTGGTATTGGAATCTACATGTGTTTCCAGAACTTGTAGTTTGTGTTCTCGATTTCGTGCAGATCCGGCAGCGGAAAAAAACGATTCTGCGTTCCCGAAGCGAACATGAAACCGCCCTGCACAATGCGATACGGGATCTTCTCAAAAGTGCTGTGCAGGCTGATGCCTTTCAGGGGCTTGGATCGCTTGCTGCGAAGCTCCAAAATGGAATCTCGCAGTTTGGACGGGTGCAGCCCTGGTATGGGGGAGAGCAACATCGGATTGGCATCAAAATCCGCCAAAAACTCATCGACCTCCAGTTCGAGCTGTGTGTAAAACAGCGCTGGTGCACCCTTGGGATTGGCAGGGTCGGTGATATAGCTTCCAAATTCCTCAAAGCTGTGGCGCGCGAGGGCCAGCATGCGCAAAGGTGCAATCTCAGCAAACACCCGTAGCGTCGCCTCATCGTGCCCATCCGATTCATGCGGTCCGGGTTGCAGTCCAAGACAGTGGCCTTCCGAAGTTGTCAAATACAACTGCAGAATCGCTTCAAGATCGAGATGCTCGAGAACGCGATAGCAGGAGATGAATTTTGTCGCCTTGGGTCGACCGTCTTCGTGGGGAACCACTTCAGCAACGGCCTCATCAATGCGGAAGTAAGGATGCCGAAAACCCGGATCCACTTCGACAAACATCATCTTGCCATCATAGTGACGGGTGCTACCCGAAATGTAATGCTTTGCAAAATGCTCAGGATCGAGCTGCGAGGCAATGAGTGAGGTGTTGGGATATAGAATGGCGTAAAGTCGAATGGGGAAGTTCATGGCTAAGTCCTGTTAATCGGGTTCATCAGTTTGAAGTGGGGCTTTGATGGCTCACATCGAACCACGCAGCATCGGTGCGATCACGAGGGAAACCACCGCCATCAGTTTGATCAGAATGTTGAGGGAAGGACCGGCAGTATCCTTGAAGGGATCCCCCACCGTATCCCCCACAACAGCAGCTTTGTGGGACTCGCTGCCTTTGCCACCTGCCGCGCCGTTTTCGATCATTTTTTTGGCATTGTCCCAGGCACCTCCAGTATTGGACATGAAAATCGCCAGCACGGCACCCGAGACCATCACACCTGTCAGCAGTCCGGTTAGCATTTCGACTCCACCCAGAAAACCGACCAATACCGGAGTCACCGCCGCAATGATGCCGGGTAACATCATTTCCCGCAGTGCCGCACCCGTGCTGATATCCACACACTTACGGTAGTCGGGTTCATCCGTGCCCTGCATGATGCCGGGTTTTTCACGAAACTGTCGCCGCACTTCCTCAATCATGGCAAACGCGGCCCGACCAATCGCACTCATCGCCAGAGATGAGAATAGATAGGGAATCATCGCTCCAACCAAAATTCCAACCATGACCGGAGTGGACGTAAGATCAATGAACTGCACTCCAGCCTGCTCCTTGAAGGCCGTGAACAGAATCAGGGCGGTAAGCACAGCCGATCCGATGGCAAAGCCCTTGCCAATGGCAGCGGTGGTATTTCCAACGGCATCCAGTTCATCCGTAATGTCGCGCACTCCCGAGGGCAGCTCTGCCATTTCGGCCAAACCACCCGCATTGTCGGCAATCGGACCATAGGCATCGACCGCCAGCTGAATGCCAAGGGTGAGCAGCATGCCCAATGCAGCCATGCCCACACCATAGAGTCCGGCGAGCTGATTGGATGCGAGGATTGCAACAGCCAACACCAGAATCGGTGGCAAAACGGACAGCATGCCCACTCCCATTCCACTGATCAGATTGGTTGCCGAACCCGTCTCACAGGCCTTGACAATGGCCTTGACGGGCGGAGTGTCTGTCCCGGTGAAAAACTCGGTCAACAAGCCGATCATGACACCCGCGACCAGACCCACCAGCATCGCAAAAAATACCTGGTTGGCACCCGCTCCCGCATTGAAGGTTTCTCCGGCCATCACCAGATGAATCGCCGGAAAGGAGAGTAGAGCCGCCAGTGCTGCCGCCGAAAAGAGGCCGACATTCAGGGCGCGCTGCGGGGATTTTCCCGGCTTTGCCCTCACCAGAAAGGTGCCCAAGACGGAGCAGATGACACCGATAAAGCAAAGGATGAGCGGCAGATTCATCAGGCGCAACCGGGTGAGTTCGCTGGCATCCACGGCAAGCGCAAGAATCATACAACCCACAATGGATCCGACATAGGATTCGAAAAGGTCGGCACCCATGCCCGCAACATCTCCCACATTATCCCCGACATTGTCGGCAATGGTCGCAGGGTTTCGGTGGTCGTCTTCCGGAATACCGGCCTCTACCTTGCCGACAAGGTCCGCACCCACATCAGCGGCCTTGGTGAAAATGCCACCGCCCACACGCGCAAACAGCGCAATACTTGATGCGCCAAGAGAGAAACCCGACAGGATGGGCAAGAGGATACCAGCATACTGTTCCATGCTCGTTCCAAACCAGTGCCCACCTACCCAGAGCACGAGGAAGATACCCAGCAGTGCCAGGCCGACCACCGCCATTCCCATGATGCTGCCACCCGTGAAGGACACTCTGAGCGCGGGATGCAGTCCTTGCTGTGCAGCCTCGGTCGTGCGGCAGTTGGCTGCGGTTGCCACACGCATTCCGACAAACCCCGCCAGCGCCGAACAGAGCGCACCCAACAAAAAGGCGAGTGCCTGAAAACGCAGGTTTCCCTGGTTTGCAAGGCCGAGGAAAATCGCCACCACCAGCACAAAGGGAATGAGCACCTTGTATTCTCGCGTGAGAAAGGCCATGGCTCCTTCCGCAACATATCCACTGATGCGCCGAAGATCGGCATTGTCGACACGCTGACGGAAAATCCATCGGGTTTTCACAAAGGCGTACGCAAGAGCAGCTGCTCCACCTGCCGCCGCAAAGAACAGTAAGGCATCCATAGGTAACGTCATGTCGTTCGGATTTGAGTTAACCCTGAGCGCTGCGGGTATGGGGAATGCCCTGGGGTGCAGCGAAGGGATTCAGAATACCCAAAGCAAACCGCAAAAACGCAAAATCACAAATACGGATCACGAATTCTCGGCGATTCGCATCACGTCGACCGACACCGTGCACATGTCATCCAGAAACCCTCCCGCACCCGCAAATGCCGTGATGGTTTCGAACAGCGCATCCACGATGGGTTCGGATTCCAAAAACTCCGGATGGTTCAAGGAATCGAGAAAGCGCTGGCGACCAAACTCCTCTCCTTGCTCTGACTCCAGTTCGGTGATGCCGTCGGTGTAGAAAAACAGGGAATCCCCAGCCTGTAACGACATGCGCGTCGAAGTGTAGCGAAAATTGTCGAGCAGTCCCAGTGCTGGTTCGGGCGTATCCGCAACCGGATCGATGAACCCGACTGAGCCTTGCTGTCGGCTCAGCAGCACGGGAAGCGGGTGTCCCGCGTTGGCATAGCGAAACTCCCCCTTGAGCAGATCGATCACCCCATAAAACGCCGTCACAAACAAGGCACTGTCGAGCTGCTTCAACACCGCATTGAGGCTGCGGTTCACCTTGCGCAGGAAGACATGGGGATAGGGTGTGATCAGCTTCAGCTCTCCCACAAGTCCCTTGAGAATGGCCGTCACGAGCGAGGCCCGAATGCCATGCCCCATCACATCGCAAATGATCACTCCCGCCTGACTGTTGGAAATCGGGATCACCTGAAAAAAATCACCCGCAAGCGTCTCCGACGGAATATAGCGATGTGAAAACCGCAGGGCACTCTTGTGGCTCGACAGATCCCAAATGAAGCTTGGGTAGTTGACCGGAATAAAGGCGGCCTGCACCTTCTTCGCCATCTCCATATCCGCCTCGATCTGTGAATTCTTGCGCTGCAATTCTTCGGCAAGTAGCTGCAATTTCATTTCAGCGCGTTTACGGTCCGTGATGTCGCGGGAGATTCCAAAAGTGCCTACGATGTCGCCATCGCGGGAGTAGAGGGGTGATTTTGTGCTGGAAACCCAGGCCTCACTGCCATCCGCATATTCATCAACCTCGTCCTTGGCATAGATCATCTCGTTATTTTGCATCACCTTCTGCTCGTCGGCGAATTTCTGAATCGCGAGTTTGTAGGGGAACAAGTCAAAGTCACTCTTCCCAATCATATCGTCCGGGGTTTCAAACCCATGGGACTCCGCAAAGAAGCGGTTCACCTTGATGAAGTTGCTCTCCGCGTCCTTGAAGTACACCTTGTCCGGGAGATGATCGAGCAGGTTGTCGAGGTAGATTGCATTCTTGTCGAGCTTTGAGGTCTCGAGCAGCTCCGCAAAGCGACGCAGCATGACTTCAAGCTCAGCCTTCGAAAACTCGCGCTCCGTTTCGCCCGATGCAAAGGCATCCGCCAGAATCCGGTTGATGGGGTCATTGCGTTTCATCCTCAAAACAAAGCACTCAGTGGAGAACGGAGCCGTCAGCGTCTTTCATGCCATCAACATGATCGTTTCTCTGTGTGCTGACAACAGAATACCTTACCCCTTTTTCACTTACAAGAGTGGGCATACCGGAGGGTCGTTCGGCTGAGATTACGTCACCACCATCCGGCCAGCTCTTCTTCATGTTTTTTCGAGTTCCAGCTCCATCATCTGCCGGTCCTTGCTGGCCCATTGATAGAAACAGGTGCTGATGATGGAAAGTGAAACCACCATGTTGAAGATCTTCATGATGATGCCGCCAAGGATTTGATCGTTGAGTGGATCGAGTCCCGGAATCACACGCGGTGCCCAGACGTAGGTTTCGTAGATCGCCACGTTGGCGAAGGAGAGGAAGGCAAAAACTGGCAGCTGTCCCACCATCAGCAAGAAGGCATAGAGGATTTGTACTCCATAAGAAGCCGGAGGCAAATAGCGCCGGGACGGACTCAGAATCGCCCACCACATGAGCACTGCCGTGAGAAACATCGTTGCGTGCTCAAGGATATGAATCGCTTTGTCCTGCAGTGCCAGTTCGTAGAGCAGTGGAATGTGCCAGCCGGTGTAAATCACACTGAACGCCATGCCTGCTGTCACGGGGTGAACCAAGGGTTTCAGCACGCCACGCACGGTCTGCGATTTCAGAAAATGGTCCATCAGCGCACACGGTATCCCGAGGTACATCAGCACCGGAACCACATAGATCAGCAGCATGTGCTGGACCATGTGCATGAAAAACAGATAGTCCTCACCCAACTGGTCGATGGGGGATCCCACCGCGAGGTAGATCACGAGCACACCGGAATGAAAACTGACGGCTTTCAAACGCAGTCCTGTTGCAAGGCGCGAAGGGTCCCAGCGATGGCGCAATGGTCCCGTCCAGATGGCATAAAACCAAGAGATCGACAGGATGGCGATCAGGAGAAAGGGTTCCGTATGCCAGTGCAACTGCATGTCGGGACGAGGGACAGGCTCAGCTCATACAGCGCACTGAGCGACCCGAAAGCGGGTGATCCTGCCCCGGCGAAAGGTCGTCCCCGCCGGAGTGAATCAGATCCGGAGTCGGGTTCCAGCTGATGGCGTCGTGATCAACTCTCTCGGAACTGAACAGCAAGGACAGCGCAATCACGGTTCCGGTCGCCAACACGAGACCCGCCAGGAACAGCAGGGTGTAGATCTTCTTGTCATACACCAGATGCATGAAAATGAAGATCACCGCAAAAAACTTTGCCAGTGAAAGTATGATGAGCGACCAAAAGATGAAGCCCTGCACAAAAGGCAGGAAAATCGCCACCACCTCGATCATGGTGATGAAGCTCAGGATGATCGCCAGATTGTAAAACGTATGGTATTTTTTATCCTCTTCGATCAGCTGGTCTTTGGAGAGCGGAAGGTCTGACATGGGAGATCCTTGGGTTCAGGCTCAAATGTATTCCACCAGGTAAACGGCGGTAAAAATAATAATCCACACGACATCCACGAAGTGCCAGTACAATCCGGCCACTTCCACATCAATCGCGTTATTCACGGTCAGGCGCGGCGTGAAGGAGGCAATCAGCTGACTGAGCAGGATCAGGACGCCAATCGCAACGTGCACACCATGTGTTCCCGTAAGCAGATAGAAGGTGGAACCAAATGTACCCGTATGGATGGTAAAACCATAATGGTGGACAAAATGAGAGAATTCATAGACCTGAAAACCCAGAAAAGTCAGGCCAAACAAAATCACGCCACTGATCATCCACCGATAGCTGGACATATTTTGCTTGTGCAGGGCACTGACCGCCAGAGCCATGAGAAAGGAACTCATGAGCAGGATGAAGCTGCTCGTTGTGGTCAATTCCAGATCGAAGACCTTGCTGGGCGCCAGTTCCGGCTCCGGATACAGCTTTCGGTAGATCAGGTGAGTGGAAATCAGGGTTCCAAAAAACATGCAATCGGACCCTAGAAAGAGCCACATCATGAGTTTTTTGGGATTAATCCCAGTCGATGCATGCGCCGCATCGCCGGATTGCAGAGTGGTTGCTTCGCTCATAGAAAGATACTCAAGGGTTTGCGGTTCCGGTGGATGATTCGTCAGAGGCATCGGATTCGTCCGGTTCAGGATGCAAATGATACCCGCCAGGACCTTCAAAGAGCCAGAGGTAGTTGCCAAGGGCCACAATGCAGATGCCCGCAATTCCCACATACCCCATTAGCGGCACTCCTCCTGCTTTCAACGAAAGCGACACGCCCATGATGCACATGCCCACCCCCATCATCAGAGGGAACCACGATTGACTGGGCATGTGAACGCCGTGTCCATGGTCATCCACATAGTCGAGGCGATAACGTGCATCACCGTGTTTGGCATACCAAAATGCATCACGGCACTTCACAATCGGGGTGGCGTCAAAATTATAGACCTTCGGCGGAGATGTGGTGATCCACTCCAGGGTCCGCGCATCCCAGGGATCGTTGCCCGCAAGGTGTTTACCCCGGATCGTTTTGATAATGTCAATGACCACCAGCAGGATGCCAAATGCCAGAACAAAAGCGCCAATGGTGACCACAAGGTTGAGAGGACCAAATCCACTGGCCTCCAGGTAGGTGTGCGTGCGGCGCGGCATGCCCAGCAGGCCCAGGTAGTGCATCGGGAAAAAGGCCAGATTGAGGCCAAAAACCACAAATCCTACCGCCCAGTATCCGAGCGAGCCACTCCACATTTTCCCGGTTACTTTTGGCAACCAGTAATAAATGCCTCCAAACATCGCCATAACGATGCCGCCAATGATCACATAATGAAAGTGTGCCACGACAAAGTAGGTATCCTGCTGCTGTGCATCAGCGGGTGCTGCCGCGTGCATGATGCCGCTGAAGCCGCCCATCATGAACATCCAGATGAAACCAATGCCATACACCATGGGTACCGTGAACTTGATGCGTCCGCCCCATAGGGTTCCGATCCAGTTGAAAATTTTAACTCCCGTAGGCACTGCAATTGCCATGGTGAGAAGCGAAAAGGCAGCGGTCGCCACTTCGCCCAGTCCCGTCGTGAACATGTGATGGCTCCATACGGCAAAGCCCAGGAATCCGATGACGGCTCCCGAGAAGACAATGATCGGATAGCCAAAGAGCGGCTTGCGGGAAAACGTGGGCAGAATCTCTGAAATCACCCCCATGGCCGGCAGTACCAGAATGTAAACCTCTGGATGCCCGAAGATCCAGAACAGGTGCTGCCAAAGGATGGGTTGTCCTCCGGAATCCACCCGGAAAAAGCTGGTACCAAACAAGCGGTCGAACATCAGTTCGAGCAATCCAATGGTCAATGCAGGGAAGGCAAAAATCACCAGCATGGAGGTGACCAGCGTCATCCAGGTGAAGACCGGAAGGCGCATCATCGTCAGTCCCGGTGCCCGCATGTTGAGAATGGTTACAATAAAGTTGAGCGACGAGGCGATCGAAGCCACACCCAGAATCTGTAGTCCAAAGATCCAGAAATCGGCACCGATACCGCTGTACTGCCCTGTGCTCAATGGAGCGTAACCAAACCAGCCTACGGCTGGAACAACGTCCGTGCCGCCCTCTGGACTGAACAGCCCGGATACTTGCAGGATCTGAAACAGCCAGCTGATGTTGAGCACAATGGCACCCGCCACAAAGACCCACAGGCTGAACGCATTCAGTCGGGGGAATGCCACATCCCTCGCACCAATCTGCAGCGGCATGATGTAGTTGAAAAATCCTGAGATCAGCGGCATCACGGCCAGAAAGATCATGGTGGTGCCATGCATCATGAAGAGCTGATTGTAGGTTTGCGCAGAAATCAGCTTCAGCTCTGGACCCGACAACTGCAGGCGCAGAACGAGTACTTCAATGCCACCAATCAGAAAAAAGAACAGTCCGAAAACGGCATAAAGGATACCGATCTTCTTGTGATCCACCGTGGTCAGCCAGTCGACCAAGCCGGTGCTGTGGTCGGGTCGTTTCAATCCGAGCAGACTGCGGGTGGGTTGCAGGGTGTGAGCTTCGGCGTGGGATGCGTAGGAATCAGCCATGGCAAGTATCAAATGGGGTTGCTTTATTTCAGGGACTGCAAATACAGCGCGATCTTACGCACTTCGTCCTCCGAGAGTTCAATCTGGTTGAGACCCATCATCCCGCTCGTGCCTTTATGCATCAGGTTTCCGGGCTTGATGTCTTGAGAGTGTCCTACCCAGTCGATGAGATTCTGCAACTGGATGTCCGGATCAATCTCTCCTTCATCCGAAGCACGGTTGTCCAACCATCCGGCAGCCAGACTCTTGCGACTCCCGACATGGGTGAGATCGGGGGCCACCGCTCCGAGTGCCAGATTTGATCCCTGGACCGCATGGCAGGTATTGCACTGGCCCTTGGTATAGAAGAGTGCCGCACCTTCAAGCAGATCGTCTCCGTCAAATACATTTGCACCACCGCGATAGGCGGCGAGATCTGTGCGAAACTGATCCCAGCTCTCGCTGCCGTCCGGATGTGCCGCTCCCTCGCGGTGTTGTTTCGCCCATGCGTTGAAGTCCTCGGTCTCCAAAGCATCGGCACGAAAGAGCATGTAAGCATGGGATTCTCCGCAAAATTCCGCACACTGCCCATAATAATGACCCGCTTCATCAGCCTGGATCCACATGGCGTTGGTGCGGCCAGGAATCGTATCCACCTTGCCCGCAAGCTTGGGCAGCCAAAAGGAGTGGATGACATCCTTCGAACGAAGCTCCAGCTGAACCACCTTGCCCACCGGAATCACCAACTCATTGGCGGTGGTGATGCCCAGTTGCGGGTATTCAAAGGACCACCACCACTGCCAGCCATAAACGTAGACCAACAGAACATCGGATTCGGCACCTTCTGAAAGTGTCCCGTCGTAATAACTTGCCAGTTGGCTGGCCTCATCGACAGGCATGCGGTGCATGAAACGAATGCCCTGCAAGGTGGGGATGGCGATGATCACCAGCATGACAATCGACCCCAGGATCAGCCCCAGTTCCACTGCGGGATTACCATGCGACTGTTTCGGCTTGAAGTTGGGATCATCCGTCTTGCGCTCGCGGAAACGGATCACTGCATACAACAATGCGCTTCCCACAGTCACGAAAAGGAACAGCACGACCCAGAGCGTGATGTAGAACAGGTCCAGCTGTTCTTTTGCCAAAGGTCCCTTGGGGTCGAAGGTCGACTGCCTGGACTGATAATCACAACCTGCCAAAAACAAAACCCCCATCAGGGGAAGCAGCCGAAACATCCGTGTGATAAACTGAGTCATAGATCGGGAAGTAAACAGAAACCCATTCGCAGAGCGAATTCGCGCGTTCGCAGCATCTCAGGGAGACACAACTGCGTTAGGCAAAGCGTTATCGATTCAGATTTCTTATTACAAGTATTAGTTGTCTGAATGTGCTTTTTTCCAAGCCCCACTCCCCAGTTAACACTTCTGCTTATAGCTCAGTTTCGCAGGTTTAGAATTGCCTCCTACCCCGCCCGGCTTGCCAAGGCAATTTCTTCCGGGCAGCACCAAACGCACCGAAGTAACCCGATGCATGCCAGGCTAGAGGTCGAATCCGACCGTCTGCTTCAACTCTTCAGGCAGGCTTTGCAATCGCGGACCGCGGACTTCCACAACCTTGCTGGCCAGTGCGTTTCCCCAACGTGCGGCCATTTCCGGCTGTGCCCCGCGGGCAAGCGCATAAAGCACCCCTCCGGCAAAGGCATCCCCCGCTCCGACGGTGTCGATTGCCACTGCAGGATAGCCGGCAACCGTTGTCACTGCACCTGCATGGGCAATCCAGGCTCCATGCGCACCATCCGTGACAAATGCCATGGGCACCTGTTCCCCAATGGAACGCACCGCATCGGACAGATTGCTCGCACCCGTAAATTGCAGGGCTTCGTCACGATTACAGAATACGATGTCACAGTGTGGCAGCACCTCTGATCGAAACGAATCCGCAAAGGCCTGCACCAGAAAGGAATCGGAAAAGGTGAAACTCACGCGCGTGCCGACTTTGCGCGCCAGCTGCATGGTGCGGAGCGCCGCTGCCCGCGTGCTGGGACCCGACCAGAGATAGCCCTCAATGTAGCAGAGCTTGCACTGGGCAATCTGAGATTCGACCACATCCGGAGCGTCCAGTGCGATGGAAATCCCGAGGTGAGTGCACATTGTGCGCTCGGCGTCTGGAGTGGTCAGAATAATGCTCGTGCCCGTCGGATCGATACCGGGGTCCCCTGGTGCGACGTCATATGTCACTCCTCCGTCGCGCAAATCATGCCTGAAAAATTGACCCTCGGCATCCTGCGCCACCTTGCCCGCAAAGATGCCGTTTCCACCGCTCTGAGTGATGGCAATCATCGAATTTGCGGCTGACCCTCCGCTCTTTCGCTCAAGCGGCTGACCCTGAAGCAGTTTGAGGATTTCCGTGCGTTTTGCCGTGTCTACGAGATTCATGGAACCCTTGGCAAAGCCTAGCTTTTCCACAAATGCATCGTCCACCGACGCCAGTATATCGACCAGTGCATTGCCGAGTGCATACACATCCATGCTTCGTTGTTCCCAATTCATCAGTGGCCTCTATTCCACAATGCATCCCGTGTTGCAAACGCAAAAACTCCAAAATCGATGCTCTCAATCCCAACCCTGACCTCTCGGGCAAACGCAAGCCCTTGAATTCAGATCCGTTTCTGCTCACAACAGACACACCAGCATCAGATTCGCATCGCTTTCATCTCATCCGGCACTGCCAAACCACTGATACAGAAAAAAATAAACCAATACTCCCGTGACGGATACGTACAGCCAGATCGGGTAGGTAATCCGTGCCCAGAAGCGATGCTTCTCAAACTGGCCTCGCAGGGCGAGCAAAATGGTGCGAATCGCCAAAAACGGAACCATCATCGCCAGCACCACATGCGTTGCGAGCATGCAATAGTAGACGGTACGCCAGTACCCCAGTCCCTCAAACGGAGTGTGTATTCCCTGTTGTCGGATGCGATGCGTGACGTAGCTGATGAGGAAGAGCACCGACACCCCAAAGGCACCTGACATGAGATTGCGGTGTACTGTCGTTGCACCTCTGGAAATTGCCACCAGTCCCGCCAGAATCAAAACCGTGGCAGTGGCATTGAGCAGGGCATTGAGTTCGGGCAAGGCAATCATAGGAAATTCACATCTATCACCAGCAGCCCAAAGGCAATGGGAAGGTAAATCAAGGTAAAGAAAAAAAGTCGCTTTGCCCAGAGCGAGCGCTCCGTTCGCAGCAGAAACTGCAGGCACAGCCATAACATCCAGAAACCCAGAAGCAGCGATGCTGCACCAAAAACCCAAGTCGCCACGTCAAACCATACAAATCCCAGTGCACTGAAAATCAGCAACACGGTAAACACGGTCGACTGCACGGCAGCAGACCGACCCGTGCCATCCACAACTGAAATCATGGGGAGCGATGCTTTGGCATAGTCTTCACGGTAGGTCCAGGCGATGGCCATGAAATGCGGGATCTGCCATGCAACCATCAGCCCGAAAAGCAACCACGCCGCTACTGCAAGCGTTCCTTCAGAAGCTGCCCAGCCGATCATTGGCGGCAGTGCACCGGGGATGGTGCCGATCGCCGTGCACCATGGGGTAATGGATTTGGATGGCGTATAAACGGCAAGGTAACTCACCAGCGTTGCAAGCGTCAGGGTCATGGCCAGGGTATTTGTGAGCCACTGCAGAATCAACAAACCCACCACACCGATTCCCAGTCCGAAGAGCAATGCGGTTCCGGCTCCGATCTCTCCGGATGGGATGGGTCGGTGACAGGTTCTTTCCATCAGCGCATCGCGCTTGTGTTCCATCCATTGATTGAGTGCTGCGGCGGAACCCGCAGCGAGACTCATGCCCAGTGCAAGGCCGATGCAGGTCTTCCACTCAAATCCGGATGGAGCAACCGCATACCCCACCATGCCTGTGATGACCGAAAGCGCACTCAGACGGGGTTTGGTCAGCGCATTGAAGGCACGTGCCTTGGCCATCCATTCAACTGACATGCGCCACTCCTTTTTCTGAAACCTTGCGATGCACCCCTAGACTCAACCCCCAGGTGACAGCAAGGATTCCCGCCCCCACAAGGGTATGCAGTGTCGCCGCATAGGGATTGCGCAGCGTCCAAACCACCAGTGCACCCAGGAAGATCTGAAGTGCCAGCAGCAGGGTACCCACCATCAGCCAAAACCGTCGGCAGTGTTGTTTTGCGCAGCTTTTCCAAGCGAGTCCAAAAAAGCGAAGCAGTGCGATGCAGACAACCATTGCCCACGCCCGGTGAAAAAAATGTACCGCACTCTGTAGGTGCCACACAGACGGAACCAGGCTCGACAAGCCCATCCACGTATCCGTGAGCAGAGGAAAGTTGTCGCCAAACACTCCCGTCGCTTTGAAGTGTCGCAAAAATGCACCCAACAACAACTGCACGCCCAGCGCACCCAGCGCAAAGGTTGACCACCGCCGAAGCGGGTCTTGCAGAACGCCTGACGGATGACTTGATCCTTCAATCCAGGTTTTGGAAAGCCATACCACCAGTGTCACCATGGTGCAGAGTGTTACCTGCGCACCCACCGCATGCAGAATGAGAAAAACCTGTGCAATCGCATTGCCATCTGTCTCCAGATTCTGCTGATCCAACAGCACACGTAATCCACCGATCAGGCCCTGAAGCACAATGATGCCAACCAGCAGTGCCGCAATTCGACGAACGGGGCGTCGGGATTCAAACAGCATGCACAACACCCACAATGCGATACTGAGCAACCCCATCTTCATGCCAAGCAAGCGGTGGGAATGCTCGGCGAGTTGGTCCGCCGACTGGGTCCAGCCTTCGGGGTTGAGCGATCCGTTGGAGAGCGGCCAGTCGAGAAAGGCCATGCCCGCTTCAATACTGGTCGTGAACCCGCCCGCATAGAGCAGCAGGGTCATCCAACAAAGCGCAAACAGAGAAAACCAGAAGAGCAGTGGCTTGTAGGTGGAATTTCGTGACAATCGCATCACGTCGCAGGCAATATCATGGGTTCAATTCGAGAAGAAACGGGAGACATCCAAACGCAGCGTCCCGAACACTACGGTGCTGCCAAAGGTTCTCCACGCGGGGATACCGCAAGCATCTAGTTCCAACTCGTTCTGAAAATCAACCCTGCATCCGAGGAAAAGCAGTATTTATGATTTTCCCTGTTGCCGACTTGCGTTATGGTAAAGGATCGTAATGCAATTCACCATGAAACTCGTCAAATTCCTGTTTCCCATCGCACTTGCACTGAGCACAGTCACGTCCGCTCTTGCACAGATCGAGTTCATCGAAGCAACGGTTCAGTCCGTGGACCAGGAAGCGCGCACCTTCACGATCGATGTGATCGAGCGAAAGGAGGGAGGGAGGATTGAAGGCCCTCTTGTCGCCCGGGTATCCCCTGGGGATATGGAATTGCAATATCAGGGACGGCGCGTTCGTGGGGAATTGGGTCAAAGCGATGGTCGCTACCTGCTCGAATTCATCTGGCCCGTCGAACCCGAGCAGCAGCGCATCATGGATGCAGTCAATTTGCAGCTGCAGAAAGATACCGCAACCCGTCAGCGACGCCAGTTTCGCAAGGAGGGTGACTACGGCATCAATTTTTCCATGTTCAATGAGCAGGGCGATATTATCCAGTGGAAACAGTTCCTGGGGCAGTGGGTCGTGCTCAACTTCATTTTCACGCGCTGCAGCGTTCAGGAGATGTGCCCGGCACAGACCGCACGCATGATTGACCTGCAACGCAGGGCCGCAGGTGAGGGCATTGAAGACTTGCAACTCGTCAGCGTCACCTTCGACCCGGAATATGACACACCCGGCATCCTCTACGACTATGGAGTTACGCGCGGAGCCGACCTCAACAACTTCAGCTTTCTCACGGGTCCGCAATCTGTGATGCTCAACGTGCTGAAGCAATACGGCGTGATCGCATTTGAAAGTGAAAACATCATCGATCACACCGTCACCACCCTGTTGTTTGACCCTACTGGCAAGATCGTGCTGCGCAAGGATGGCACGCGCTGGACCGTGGATCAGTTCATCGATCACATCCACAAGGCAAAGCTGGGCAGAGCGGCACAACCCTCGCCTGATGCAGCGCAACCCACTTCGCCGCCGGAGGTCGTGCTCGATGCGGCCCAGCAACAACCCGTATCGGACCCGGAGATGTCGATGGTTCCAGTTCTGCTTTCGGCACTGGTTGCCTTGCTTGCAATCGCAGCAGGGGTGATACTGTATTCCCGGAGATCCGAGTCAAAACATGCAGACTGAAGCGACGCTTCTGCCGTTATCACTTTCCATGAGTTCAACATCCATTTCCAGGCAAACCCGCATCCAGATCGCACTCCTTACTCTGTTATTTGTTGGGGTCTACTTTGGCATTCGCAGCATGCCCAACACGCAGTGCGCCATTTTGCACTACGAGGTAACCGAAGAAACCGCAAACGGCGTTGAAATGTGTGCCGATGGACCCGGTGGCATGATGGATCTCGAACGAGTCAAGTTCCCCGGTCGTTTGCTCGTCCACTCTGCAAATACCGCAAGGGTTGGACAACTCTACCATGGGGATATCTCCATCACGGGACCCAAAGGCAACGATCTGCTGCCGCACGAACTTGCCATCACGCATGCCGAAAAGCTGCACTTGCTCGTCGTGCATGAATCTCACTCGGACTTCCATCACCTGCATCCCGTCCCGGTCGATAACACCGGTCGCTGGCAGTTTTCCTTCACTCCACAACGCAGCGGAACATACGACCTCTACGTTGAGGGAGTGCCACTGCGCACCCGCAAGCAGTTGATCGTGCACTCCACTCTAACTGTTGAGGGCAGTGCGTCCGCCCGTCCGGACAACTCGGATCTTTCACCATCGCTGGATCTGCAATGGGATTTTGGCGACAAACCCGTGCGTCGCGGAAGCTGGGTTCATTTTTCGCTCACCCTAAGGGATAAGTCCGGACAACCCGTTGAACTGGAGCGCTTCATGGACTCTTATAGCCACGTTGTTGCACTGCGGGAAGGCACCACGGGATTTGCCCACATGCATCCGAACTCGGACGCCTCACCGGACAACCCGATGCAACCGTCGTTTGACTTCACCTTCTACAGTGGCGAAAGCGGCCGCTATCGTTTCTGGGCACAATTCCAGATTGACGGTCAATCCCTTTTTATCCCGCACGATGTGGAAGTTCTGTAATCCCCTGCTGGCAGCCCTGTTCGCACTTTTGCTGGGAGCATGTCAGGATGCCGGACCGCAAATCAGCGGAACGGCGCCGAGCGCTGTCAGAGACTTTGCAATCGAGTTTGCTTCCTTGCATGGAAACCGTGTTCCTCCCATCGAATCCACCTTCAAGTTTTTCCACTGGGAAGCGGTGCTACCCAAAACTCGAGAAGCCATTTTGCGCAGTCTGGCCTATGATCTCGAGACTCCAGTAAAGCACATGCACATCGAACCCTGGGATCCCCAAAACGCACTCCAGTTCTTCGGATCGCAATACACTTCCAATCTCGAACCACGGTGGGTGATCCACCTGCACTACGATTCCGATCCGCTGCACATGCTCAGTCTGCCAGTCGGCCAAACCGCTTCTGGTGAAATTCGCATTGCCAACCCCATCCCGATTCAGTCAAACCCTGCACTCGATCATGTCAGCCGATAATGCCCAACCACCCGAACTGAACTACGCGCGCAGTCTCGCCCGTGCAACGCGCTGGCTCGCTTGGCTTGCAGTGGCCATGATGGCATTCTGGTGCATGCAGCGGTATCAGGTGCGCGAATCAACTGCCGCCCCCTGGCTGTTCTGGCTCACCCTGCCCTACTGCATCCTGATCGCTGCTTGGATGCTGTTTCCATGGGTCAGGGTGCGCGCATCCCGGGTGTGGCGAATCGGTATGATCGGGATCTGCATTCTCTCCTTCTTTTTTGTGTTCCTGCTCATCGGCAACGTAATGGTCGATGCCATGGCCGCTGCGGAAGTCGGCGAAAAGCTTGGGGTGCCCGGGTTCGAGGGAACCCTCATGTTTCTTTCTCTTTCCCAAATCCCCGCCATGCTCTTCGAACGCCATCCCGAAATGATGGTCTGACATCGCGCAATCCACTTGAGATCTCTCCAGTCGAGTTCCCAGAGCACGAAAATCTCCAAACACTCAATCGGTCAGCAAAAGCGTCGCCAATGCGTTCTCAGACATTACCCGATAGGCATGATCAGGGCGAATCCAAAGCCCAACGGATTCTTCGCTTTCCTGCAATCCATCCTGCACAGGTTCCAGCCACACGTGAAGCACGGAATAACCCGACTCAAAACGCAAGACCCAGTTGTCGCCACGCTGCTCCAGATTGCAGCCGAAATCGGTGTGCACCGTTGCCGAACCCACCCAGTCCAGGATCACCTCCAGCGACTGGGAGACATCCCCGTGGCGTGTCAATGCAAACGCTGGCTGCGGCGAATCGAGTTCAGATAGCGTATCCACCAGTGCCGTCACTTTCAGGACGGGATGCGGCAATTCGTGCGGTCGAAGCAGCACGGCACCTCCAAGACGACTACTCAGTGCCAAAGCCTGTGGGGCATCACCCTCCACCTCAAGAATCGTTGCAGGCAGCACATGAACCGGAGAAAGGGTTCCGTCTGGATCCATGCGCAAAAACGGTGCCGAACCCTGCGACATGGCAAGATACAGGGCATCCCCAATTTGGCTGATGTTGCCAGAAGGAACAAAACCCTCCAGTGGAATCTCGATCCGACTCCAGCTCCTTCCATCCACCGAACGAAAAATTGCTCCGCCATTCCAACCCACCACATAACCCTCAGCAAAGCGCTTCAGATTCACAAACCACCAGGTGCTTTCAGCCTCGGTTAATCCCTCCACCGACGCTGCTTCCCAATTCTGGCCGTCGGTACTGAAATAAAGCCAGGTGCCTGCCCCCACAAAACCATCCTGCATTCGATGGATGCGTACGAACTCCAGTCCTTCGGGTGCACGCGCCTCACTCACCCAATGGATACCATTCGCAGATTGAATGGGATTGCCTGCAGTTGAAGTCGAAATCCAGCGTCCATCCACAAAGCGCAGTGCTTCAATCGAATCAGAATAACCCTCAGTCGTTGAGCCGATCTGATCCCACATGGGCTGTCCGTCAAGCGTCGTCCAGTGATGACGCCATAAGCGTCCATCTTCGGTTGCAAGTACCCAGTCTCCTCGACCTATTGCAAGCAGTTGTCCTCCTCCCTGCGCGAGCCTGAACGAATCACCCCAAAAGGAGTCTGGATCGATAATGGACGACCACTCCTGCACCCCTGCATACCGAAAATCCGTGCGCCACACGACCCCATCCTCGCTGCTCCACAACTGCGCCCCCGGTCCACCCACCACATAACGACCCGCAAACCACTGGGGAGCGAAACCATCCTGAGACCAGGCTGCGGGCCAGCTGGCATCACTGACACGCTGCCAATCGCCCCCTCTGGCCTGACAAAAGAGATCTTTGCCATCCGTACATACTCGCGTCATGTCGTCCGCAGCCAGACGGTACTGCAATACAATCAATCCAGGCCCCATGGGCTGAGGCAATGCCTTACGTCCGGTCGTGCCCCAGTGCGTACCATCGTGGGTGAAAAGCATACGACCCGTACTCGTCACAGCATAGAGTGCTTCGTCCGTCGGGAAAAGCTGTGAGATACCCTCGTCCCCCGTAACCGCCGCATCGCCGTGAATTCCTAGGGGAAAAAGCGACTGCCACTGCTGACGGTCTTGGGATCGGTGAAATCCATTTCCTACGGCAAATGTCCAGCCTTTGAAGGACACTGCTTGATATACCCCGTTTCCACTGCCATCACGACTCAGAAATGGAGCCTGTATTTCGTTCCATTCAACACCATCCTCACTCGTCCAGTAGCGGTCCCAACCCAGCAGATAGAGCGTATCCTCCAACTCCACAATCGCCGTCAGAGTATCGACTGTCTCCAACTCGATTGGTACCTCCTGCCAGGTCAACCCGTCCGGGGAGTTGTGCAGACGATGCGATCTTATTTCAAAAAACTTTCCCTTGGCATATATAATGCCCCAACCGAAAGACCCTGGGATGCGATCCCTCGCCCATCGCTTCAGATCGGTAGATATGAGGCGCATCCGCTGACCCGTACTCTCTTCCGCAAACAACACCCACTGTCCGTTCACAACAAAGACGCTCGAGATCCTTCCTCCATCGAGTGGCAGTGGTACCGTTGTCCAGTTCACTCCATCTTCTGAGACCATCAGTCCATCGCCCCAGGCAACAAAGCGTCCGTCGAGAGAGTCCACCGAACTCACACTTGGCGTGCAGCCGTCAATCGGAGTTGCAATCCAATCACTGGCAGAAACCAGTGAACTGAGAAGAAAAAAGAAGCTCAAGGTGAAGGTTTTCATCAGGCAAACAGATGCAGTGCGAAGTTACTGGAGAACTCCACTGTATTCACCAGCGAATGGAAAAAGAAGATCAAAATCCTGATCCAGCAGCCGTTTCACATCGTTAGGCTCATAGGCAGATTTTTGAGGAATCTGTTGCATCAATTGAATAGTCTTCTCTGCATGAGAATCCAGCCAAGTTGCCTCAATAGGAATCAAGGAACTGATGATTTCCTCGAAGGTTTGACGGTATCGAATCATGTTCCAATAATCAGGTACTCCTTCACGATATTTCTCTGCGCAGTCGCATGCGTTCCAAAATGGTAGCGATGCCGCAGTTTCAAACCTTTGATTTTTGAAACTCTTACGGTAAACTCAGCACAAAACTGATTCATTTCACCACTCCCTACAACTCCATTCCAACCAGCACTCGACATTCTGGAGAATTCTGAACAGATTTTCTCACATGGCAGACGCATTCATGCAGGCGGCAATCGAAGAGGCGCAGGCCGGACTTGCCGAAGGAGGCATCCCCATCGGTTCCGTTCTCGTTCATCACGGAAAAATCCTCGGTCGGGGTCACAACCGCCGGGTTCAGAAGGGAAGCGCTGTTCTGCATGGAGAAATGGACGCCTTGGAAAATGCGGGTCGATTGTCCGCCTCCTTGCTGCGTGAGTGTGAACTCTACACCACACTCTCCCCCTGTGCGATGTGCAGCGGTGCCATCCTGCTCTACCAGATTCCCAAAGTCATTGTAGGTGAAAACCAGAATTTTATGGGTGAGGAAGAACTGCTGCGCTCAAGAGGCGTCACGGTTGATGTACTGCAGAACCCTGCTTGCATTCAGATGATGCGGGATTTTATCGATCAGCACCCATCGCTGTGGAACGAAGATATTGGCTGTACCTGATGTTTGCTTCCCCCAAAAACACGAACCCTCGATTCCACAAATGAACATCTTGCTGAAACCCCTATTATTCGTGAACCTGTGCCTGCTCACAGGGTTCCTGCACGCTCACACTTCCAGCACATCTGCCGAGGTTGAAGTGCTCCAGAAAGCATCCCTGAGCTGGGATGGCAGTCCGTTGCCAGCCTATCCGAAAGGCACTCCCGAGGTCACGATCCTGCGCATCACTATTCCACCGCACAGTGCACTTCCGATGCACCACCATCCGGTTATCAACGCTGGTTTGCTACTGGAGGGTGCTTTGACGGTGCACACCCCTGACGGGCGAACCCTGCAACTAAAGGCAGGCGATACGCTCATTGAACTGGTCAACCAGCCACACTATGGCCACAACCCCGGTGATGAACCCGCCGTCATCGTTGTCTTCTATGCCGGTGTGCAGGGAACACCCATCACGGTGCTGGAGAACATCCCGTCAACAGAGAAGCAAGCTCCCAGCAAATCATAAAGCCGGATCGGGAACAGGTCCACAGAGACCTGTGAAACCCGACCCAAGCGATTGGCATCCACTATGACAACAGATGCTGCAAGTATTCGGTGATCTCGTAGTTGCGATGAATCACCGTCGCCTTTCCGTCGCGGATCATGCGAACCTCGGGGATGCGAATTTCCGGCGTCTTGAACGGAGCATACAGGACATCATCGTGCGAGGCATATTCATGTTTGGTGAAGAGATCGGGAGTCAGCTTTCCCCCGAGATGATCATCCCGCCCGGTGGCCACGTGAATCGTGCCACGAATCTTTTCGTCCTGAATATCCCGACCTGAAAACGGCAGCAACTGCGTCCCAAACCCCAGCTCCCCCAAGGCACCTGTCATGGGGTCCTCCTTGAGCTTGGCATTGTGTTGCTCAATCAAGCTGTAGTCGCCGTAGAGCAATGTGGATTGATACACCTTTCCGTCCTTTACATCCAGCATGCCAAGGGTTTCATCCTCATACTTGAACGGAAAACGCCCTTCGGCTCCTTCCGGCACAAAGTACACTTCTCCAGCTGGCAAATTCGCTACGTCCGGTGTGCCCCTCGGACAAAGACCATGGCTCTTCTGAGCCTCCTGTCCGTTGGTATGCAGCACGAGCGTAGTCGTCTGACCCTCCACCGAAAAATCGATCTCAAAGCGGTCTGCACGCGTCAACCCAAGGCGCATTTTCTCTGCCTCTTCACTGACGTGATTGTAGTCCACACTCAAACCTGAATCGACGATGATCTGATTCAGTCCATGAAGTGTCGCCCCGCGAAATCCAAACTCCTTGCACTTTGCCGTCAACGGAGCGGTGGCCGACCAGGTGCTGACCACCAGGATGATGCCATAGTTTGGGTAAATGTCCCTGTCGAGCGACAGTTGATTGCCCTTCACGTCCCAGCACTCATCCTCCATGTCGAGATTACTTCCCCCGGTTTCCCGATAGGCATACAAGTCGCCTCCACGATAGTTGAGGCGCTCGAGTCCACCCTTGCGAAAGCCTTCGAAAAAGACCGAATGACCATAGTTCTGGATCGATAGTGAGCGATTCTGAAGGAACGCAAAGTCCTTCACTTCCTCCGGATTGGGCAGATCGATGAGGATGCAAAGCTTTTCGCCTTCGCCCTGCCCAAAGCAGGTGGTCATCAATCGATCCAATGAAAACGGAGGAAACGAATATTTACTGATGTCTACCATTTGAAATATGTGGTTGTTGATATTTGAGAGATTTCTCCCTGAACAGTGCAAACGTAGCGGTTGAAAGGAGCGGGTCAAACCGCCTTCGGAATTTTGAAAATAAAACTCCAAACCCATGCAATGCCACCTTTAGCACTCTCAGTCTGAGCGATAAAAGCAGGCCCACAAACTAGAACCTAGGCGTGCACAGCGCTGCGCACGCCAACGGGTTCAGCTTTCGTTTGCGAAACGAGAGAGCAGGTGGACCTGCATGGATTGAAATCCCTCCAGTATCTTCCCTACAACACACCCGGATCCGTTCCCAGTGAACCGCGATAGCGCTCATGGAAATCGGCAGCCTGCAGCTCATCTATTTTGCGTTGTGCGTAGACCAGTCGATCCATGAGCTTCATCTCCTCCGCAAGTTCGGCATTGTTTGGACGTGCGAGGTAGACCTCAACGTTGCGCCTGATTTTCTTCAGGCGACGCAGTTCGGATTCCCGGAACGCATCAAGGCGGGCCAGATACCAGTCACTCTGCACAACCGCATCGTAGGTGAACAGATCCCGGATCTCCCGATCATTGATCGTTTTCCCCTCAAAGTGCCCATGCACCATGATGTGCAGCAATGCACGCAACGGCGGACAAGCCAGTTCGATGGTTCCATCTTCAAAATACAACTCCGCCACGCGCTTCTGAGTTTGCACAATGTTGCGGACCCCATCCACAAAGATTTCCAGATCCTGAATCTCCGGTTTGAGCATGTCTTCCGTGAAGACCGCTACCGGATTGGAGAAGACACGACCCAGAAAATCCCTGGCGAATTTCATGTTGATGCGCCAGCCCAGACGACTTGCGAGGATGGATTCCCCGTTGTGCTCAAAATCCTCACAACGGTCCAGGTATCCATGCTCGATCAACCAGTCCGGTTCGCGCTCGTGTGCGCGCAATCGGCTCCAAAGCTCCGGCACGAGCAAGCTGATGTCATGATCCACCTTATAGTTGGGTCCGACGTACCCGGCAGCACTCGAATAACAACCATCCTGGGTCAGAACATAGGAAACCAGTGCGTTATTCAGATCAAAAATCTGCGGCAAAGCATTAAAGGGTCCCTTCGTAAGCGCTCCTTCAGAACCAGCCCCAGTGGTGCTCGGGCTTTTTCCAGTCAGGCTCGCGATAAAATCCATGAACAACTCCGGAAGCTCCTGATAGTGGATCGGATTGTAAACGCAGAGCGCACGGATGCCCGCCTCAGGATCGGGCGGATTGTTGCGGCGTCCCGCCAACACGGCATTCACCGGGATCGGCAGCGGTGCATCCATCGGCAAACGACGCCGGAGATGAGCACCCACAGCGGCAATGTGCAAATCGCGCAGGCTGTTGAGGTCGGGGCGATCCTGCAGGTAGCGCGGGTTCTTGCTCGGTTTGCCATCGACGATGCGCGGTTGAGCCGTCGAAACCATAAACTCGGGCTGGGGTTCGGCCAGAAACTCCTCGTGCACCCGCTGCATTGGTGGAGTGAAGTAACTGAATCGAATCGCATCTTCCACCGTTTCCTGCACGATGTCACGAGTCAGGGGTTCGTAGTTGCTGAAGAAGCGGTTCTTACCGGAAAAATCGAGTTCCGTGGTCTTGTCATAACCGCGCACCACCGCATCGTCCGGACGCTGAAAAAGGCGATACTCGCAGTTCTCGATAAACTTGAGGGACTGGCGCTTGCCACGCTCACCAGTCGGTCCAAGGATGGCAGTCTTTGGAGCGACAACCGAGACGCTGATGTCATCTTCGGTTTGCAGCTTTGCGGCCGGATTAAAATCCTTGCGCAAACTGAAGGTGCGCCATCCTCCCTTTGGGTTGTATCCGATGCGAAGGTAGTGCGAACGGATGTAGCTGTTGCGGTATTTCAGTTCGTTACCCAACTTGCCATTGATGTCATCCACCGAAAATCGTTCGCGCCAATTATCGCCCCAGTCCTCCTTGTAGTAGCGCTTGACCAGGAACACCAAATCCTTGATGTAGAATGGGATGCTACGCAACCAGGCATTGTACTCATCGGTGTATTCTTCACTCGGAGTGAGCAGTTTGATCACCGAACCCAGCGAACGGGCAGAACTGAGAATCTTACGGGAATCAGCACCGTGATTTTGAGAACGATCCTTGAAGCGCGAGCCAAAGGAACCATACAGAATCTGTTCCACCTCATCAAAATCACGATGGAAATGCGTTACCATGACGCTGCCGTGAAGGATTGCGTCACCGATGGATTTGGAGATTTCACTCTTGCCACCGCCCGACACCGTACAGGGTTTGTGACAAAACACGCCTTCCGCAACCGTACCAATCAATCGCCACCGACGACCTTCTGCGGGACGGTGCATCACCACCTTATAGCCTGAAGGCAAAATGTAGGTATGATCGGAGCGGAATTTGAGAGCCTTTTCCTCGTCCCCGTTTTGCCAGCTGATCCATGAGCAACAGCATCAGGAATTGATGCTGACGGATTTGTTGCACGTGTTTTCCTGCAATCCGCTTCATCCGGTTTACAGTGCCAACGCGGTAACGGACTGCGATCCCGTCGAGGCGTTGCGTTGGATCGAAT
>JBEGIR010000042.1 GCA_040224245.1 Puniceicoccaceae bacterium
TTCCGCTACGGAACAAAAGAGATTGTTTTTGAACCTGCTACACGGAGGGACGACGTGTATCCTGCTCCGGCGAAGCCGGATCAAGAGAGTCCGTAGGACGAACGGTGTTAGCTTGGGTGGTTATAGGTTATAGGCGATAGGGTATGGGACAGGTCTCTCGTCCTGATCAAAAGTTGACACCTTGTGGTTAGTAAATGTTTTGGTATGGTTCTTTCAATATCGGTCTTGCCTGGCAAGGCTGATTGGCTGATGGAGTTGGAACATCGTTCAGCTGTGCTTCACTGGATGGACTGGCGGGGCCAGTCCAACAGGATGCGCTGTGCGCAACAGGTTTTTGTGGGTGTTTTTTGAAGCTGTTGCTGGGAAAGGTCGAACGGTTGAGGTATTCGAGTGTCCAGGGAGCGAAATTTTTCCAAATTCCGCTACGGAACAAAAGAGATTGTTTTTGAACCTGCTACACGGAGGGACGACGTGTATCCTGCTCCGGCGAAGCCGGATCAAGAGAGTCCGTAGGACGAACGATGTTGGATAACAGCGGTTGTATGGAACAGGCTGACGCACTGCTGAGGATGGAACATCGTTCAGCTGCGCTTCACTGGATGGACTGGCGGGGCCAGTCCAACAGGATGCGCTGCGCGCAACAGGTTTTTGTGGGTGATTTTTGAAGCTGTTGCTGGGAAAGGTCGGACCGTTGAGGTATTCGAGTGTCCAGGGGTCGAAATTTTTCCAAATTCCGCTACGGAACAAAAGAGATTGTTTTTGAACCTGCTACACGGAGGGACGACGTGTATCCTGTTCCGGCGAAGCCGGATCAAGAGAGTCCGTAGGACGAACGGTGTTGGATAACAGCGGTTGTATGGAACAAGCTGACGCACTGCTGAGGCTGGAACATCGTTTCGCTACGCTTCACTGGATGGACTGGCGGTGCCAGGCCAACAGGATGCGCTGTGCGCAACAGGTTTTTGTGGGTGATTTTTGAAGCTGTTGCTGGGAAAGGTGGAACCGATGAGGTTTTCGAGTCTCCAGGGGTCGAAATTTTTCCAAATTCCGCTACGGGGGATGATGCCTTGGGAGGAGGGGCATGGCGGGTTGGAACGGCGGCACCCGACACAAGCGGGAGCCCTACGCAAGATAGGGGAATCGCAATGAGAGAAGATGCTAAAAGAACGGAGTTGGGGAATGGGCGATGGGTCTCGACTAAAACCTATCTGTGTTTTCTGCGAAATCTGTGGTTTAGAAAGAATCGATGCTTTGGGTGGTCAGTGTTTGAGAATGCTGACGCGCTGCTGGAGTTGAAACATCGTTTCGCTGTGCTTCACTGGATGGACTGGCCGGGCCAGTCCAACAGGATGCGCTGAGCGCAACAGGTTTCTTGTGGGTAGTTCTTGAACCTGTTACTGGGAAAGGTCGAACCGATGAGGTTTTCGAGTGTCTAGGAGTCGATATTTTTACAAATTACGCTACGGGGGATGATTCCGTGGGAGGAGGGGCATGGTGGGGTGGAACGGCGGCTCCCGACGAACAGTGTTCGAGTAGATGCGAGTAAATCCGAAGGGGCAGAGGCAAAAGATAAAGATTTTCCCTATTCTTGTGGGTTCGTTTCCGGTAACTCTGGATCTGCCTCAAGGCATGGGCGAACCCTGCGGAGCATCCCTCACTCAGGGGAATGTAAAAAGGATTCAATGATTCACAATTTTGGAATCTTGAACTGCAACGACGGTCCGAATTCTCCCGAATCCGGCTACAGTTAAGGAGGTGTGAGTGAAGCGGATCAAGGGAGGGGGTGAGGATTTTTGCGCATTTGCATGGAGTTGTTCGTTGTTTTCAGTGAGGTGGTCGGGGACTCAAAAGCTTGTTGGCGCTGTGGAACAGCGTTTTGTGGGCCATAGGCCTTCTAGGTTGGCATTCGCCAACCGATGTAATAAAATTCGGTTGTTTAAACCATAAATGGCGCTCAAGACGCCAAGTTGGAAGAAAAATAACAGGTAGATGTCACGCTCTGGAAATACCAGCACGCGCATCGTTCTTGCCTCAATTGCTGACCACTGCTAGCATTTCTACGATTACCAGTGCCTCACCTCGACTCCAGTTTCATTCGCCTGATGAGCATGCTTGTGGTTGCAGCGATGCAGGGAACCGGGCACGCCTCCCCGGAGCAGGCCATCGTCGAGCTGCCAGGATATGTCATTGAGGGCAAACCGGACCTGCCCGATGCGGAGTCGTGGCGGTATGCAGTGGTCGATGATTTCGAAGTGCTGTGCAATGGTTCGGAAACGAGGGCAACTGAGCTGCTCACCGCATTTCAGTGCTTTCGTCAAGCACTTGCCATCGTTCGCCCCGCACCGGAACCCACGCACATTGGCAAATCATTGGTCCTCTGTGGCAGCCGAAACGATTTCAGGCGTTTCGTTCCGCAGGGAGAGTCGCTCGAAACCGGAATCACCAGCTATCTGCTTCGGGATTCGGAGGTTGCGGTCATCGTCCTCGATTTGAGCACACGATACCTTCAAATCTCTGGACTTGCGACCCTGAGCGAAGAGGGTTCAAGAGTCAGGGAACTGGAAGTATCATCGAAGCGGCAGCTCTTCCGACAGTATTTCCGCTATCAAATCCCTCCTGGCAATACGGCTGCAACTCCGGCGTGGTTCATGGAGGCGATGTGCCAACTGATCATGGATCTGGAGTTCGAGGAACACGTGATTCGCTTTGGTAACATTGACAACCGCAAGGGAGCATTGATGCTGCTCGGCGAAGCGACATCGCCTCCAATTGGAAATGGCGCAGTGGATATCGCCAGTTCGTTTTCGAGATACAAATCGGAACTCACCCTTGCAAATAACGGCGGGTACATCGCCAATGCCTACATCGGAGATCGCCCCTTTCACACCGTATTGAGGCGACAGGCACTCATGCCCATGCAGGCACTCTTCGCGGTACAAGCAGACGACCCGGAAGCCCGTAATCCACTCGTGCATCCGCTTTGGACCAAACAAGCCTATGCTTTTGTACACCTGTGCCTTTTTGGGAATCCAAGTCGGTTTCGAGCAGCGCTCCATGACTTCGTCTTGCGTCTGCAAACCGAACCACTGAGTGAGGCTCTGTTTCAGGAGTGTTTTGGAATGTCGTTTGAAGCCATGCGTCAAATGTTGAAAGGCTACATCCGCCGACCGGTGGGGAAATACGACCAGTATCGACTGCAAGAAGGCAGTGAACTGACGGCAAAGCCCGTAGCATTTCGAGAAGCAACACAAGCGCAAATCGCACGAATCCAGGCCGACGCATTCCGCCTTGCGGGTCATCGGACAGACGCCCTTGAGACGCTGCGCATTGCCTATGACCGGGGAGAGCACGACCCCGAATTGCTTGCAACCCTGGGAGTTAAAGAATTGCACGCGGGCAGACGGGATCGTGCGTTGCAGTTTCTGACCCGTGCGACGGAGAACGGTGCCCAACGAGCCTCCGCCTGGGAGGCACTCGATTTCATCCGGCAACGCACACCCCATGCGGAGCGGAACTGAGCTGCACCATCCATCATGCCGAGCAAATGCGTGATCGAGGCCCAGACGTCTGCGGTGCCAGTGGACGATCCTCGGCAATGATGAAGGTCAAAAATATCCATTCACCGGTCAAACAGATCGATTGCCGGATGACTGCATGCATGATATGCTTTGAGAAGTTACCCGACCCTTTCCCCGCAAAAAGCTGGATGCTTTGTGCAACCCTATGGCTTCGCCGGGCAGATCTCTGTTCACGCCAGCGGATCATCACTGCATTCATCCAACAACGGGCATGGGGGTCGTGAAACGTTTTTGATCGCTGACACCCTGTATTGACACGAACACGCCGGGTTCACTTCGCTCACCCCAACTCCCCGATTAGCCATGACAAGCCGACTCCCCCTTCTCGTTCTCAGTTGTGTTGCGATCCTGCAAGGCAGCTACGCAAACTCCGTTTCGTCGTCAGAAACCCCGAGCGTGATCGTTTCCACCACAGCAGAACCCATCGCACCGGGACCCTTTGAACCGGACTGGCAGTCCCTTGCTTCGTATGAGATGCCGGAATGGTTTCGGGATGCAAAATTCGGGATTTGGGCACATTGGGGTCCCCAGTGTGCACCAGAGCAGGGCGATTGGTATGCGCGACACCTCTATTTTGAAGATGGCCCTGCCTGGGGAACCAACGTCACCGCCTTTCATCGCGATACCTATGGTCATCCATCGGTGGCAGGGTTCAAGGATGTGATTCACCAATGGACGGCCGAGAAGTGGAATCCAGATGAACTGCTTGAGCTGTATGTGAAAGCAGGGGCGCGGTACTTCTTTGCCATGGCCAATCATCATGACAATTTTGACCTCTGGGACTCCCAATACCAACCCTGGAACGCCGTTCGCCTGGGACCGAAACGCAACATCATTGCCGAGTGGGCTCGCGTCGCGCGTTCACACGGACTCAAGCTGGGATTGAGTGTGCATGCCGCACATGCCTGGAGTTGGTATGAACCTTCCCAGGGAGCTGACAAAAAGGGTGCCCTGGCAGGAATCCCCTATGACGGAAACCTGACCGCTGAAGACGGGAAGGGAACCTGGTGGGACGGTCTCGACCCGCAGGATCTCTACGAGCAGCGCCACACACCCAGTCCGAATTTTGAAGACCCCCTTTCCATTCATTCGCGCTGGAACTGGGACAACGGAGCGGTACTGCCCGACCAGGCCTACTGCGAGCGGTTTTACAATCGAACCATGGATCTGATCAACCAGTTCAGCCCCGATCTGCTCTACTTCGACGATACTGCACTTCCACTCTGGCCCGTCAGCGACGCAGGACTGAAAATCGCCGCCCATTTCTACAATCAGAACCTGGCTCGCAACCCCACAACCGACCCTGGGGTGCTCTTTGCCAAAATCCTTACCCCCGACCAACGGGAATGCCTGACCTGGGACATCGAACGCGGTGTTCCCACAACCACCCTGCCCTATGCATGGCAAACCGATACCTGCCTGGGCCACTGGCATTACGATCGATCCGTCTATGAACAGAAAACCTACAAGAGCGCCCGCACTGTCATTCACATGCTGGCCGATATCGTGAGCAAAAACGGAAATCTGCTGCTCAGTGTGCCCATCCGCGGAGACGGCACGATCGATGAGGAGGAACGCCGCATTCTTCATGAAATCGCATCGTGGATGAACGTTCATGGTGAAGCCATCTACGAAACAAGGCCCTGGTCGGTGTTCGGAGAAGGGCCGGCCAGTGAGGGAGTGGAACTCAGAGACCAGGGTTTTAATGAAGGAAAGGGCAAGCCGTTTACCGCTGAGGATGTTCGCTATACTATGAGCAAAGACGGCCACCACCTCTACATCATCGTCCTGGGCGCACCTCGCCAACCCCTGTCGCTCCAAGCCCTCGGATGGAACCCTTCCGGACGCCAGATCGAAAACCTACAGTTGATTGGAGACGAGCTTCCCGTTGAATGGGAACAACATGCGGAGTCCCTCAGCATCGAGCCACTCGAAGCCGCGCGTTTCAACGACATTGCAATGGTGTTCAAGGTCGACTTTGAAACGAACTGATCTCACGCGTTTGGATCATTCGCCTGCGTTTATTCCTCGTCATTCATGAAACTTGACATGGCATGACATTTCCTAACATTTCACTGTTATGAAATCCCATATCAGTGCTACAATCGATGAAAGAGTTGCCGAAGCACTGGACCGCTTTGGGAAGCAGGAGCGCCGGTCGCGGAGTCAAATCATCGAGATGGCACTGGAAGAGTTTTTGAGTCAACATGTCGGTGTTGAGGATGAGATCGTGACTTCTGGAGGATCTTTTGAAGGCAGCTTCAGTCGGGAGGAAACCTATGCGCGTTGAGGCACTCTCGGGCCGAATACTTATCGACACGAACGTACTGCTCTACGCCACTCTCGCTGGAGATTCTCGACATGCTCGGGCACGCGAGGTTCTGGCACTTCGTCACCGTCCAGAGGTGGCCTTGTTCATATCTGTGCAAAATTTGGCTGAGCTGTATCCGAATCTCACGGGTCCCAAAACACAGCCACCGAACAGTCCCGAACTAGCAAGGGAAAAGATCCGGTCACTGTCCCGCCTGCGCGGACTGAACGTACTTCCGCTCACACTTGAGAGCGTTCATCGGGCACTGGATATTTGCGTCGCAGGCAAGGTAACTCGACAACACTATTTTGATCGTCAACTCGCTGCCCTGATGAACCGTGAAAGAATCCCCATTATTCTCACCGAAAATGTGAAGGATTTTTTGGATATTGAAGGCATCACTCCCCTAGACCCTTTTGCCTGAGCAGGAACGTCCCCACCTCACCTTTTTTCCGGATAGTCTTGCAGCCGAAGCGAAAGCACTCAATTTTTGAGCAATACCCGCAAACTCCCCCTTTGCCGAAAGTTGCCCTGTCTCCGAAAGACAGGGTCCTGAATACTTCAATCGGATCAATCAAAGGCAAACTGATGAATACATTCTTATCTGGAGGACTCATTCGACGGGTCCAGCATCTCTTTCGATGGGTCGCAATCGCGGGATGCTATTGCTCGCTCGCACCGTCACTGCACGCGCTGGGTGATCCCAATTACGTGCTGCATGAGCATGACGCTTCTGCCCTGCCCATCATCGGCACTTCCGAGCGCGCCAAACTCTACGTCGACACCGAAGATCAAACTGGAGTGCTGCGCGTGGTCAATACGCTGCGTCAGGATATCGAACGCGTCACTGGCACCGCACCGGTGATCGCGCACAGCTCAGCCGAATTGCGGGACTATGCGGTGATCATCGGCACAGTGGGACACAGCTCCCTCATCGACCAGCTTGTTGCATCGGGAACCATTGATGTGTCCGATGTGGTGGGAAAATGGGATGCCTACCATCTTGAAGTCGTGGAAAATCCACTGCCACAGGTCAAGCGCGCCCTGGTCATCGCTGGCGCCGACCGGCGCGGCACCTTCTACGGAGTCTTCGATCTGGTCGAAAAGATGGGGGTTTCGCCCTGGCATTTCTGGGCAGATGTTCCTGTTCGCAAGGCGGATACCCTCTACGTTCGTGGTGATCTTCGCCTGCAGGATGCACCCGTGGTGCAATACCGCGGCATCTTTCTCAACAATGAAGCACCCGCGCTGACCAACTGGGTGCATGCAAACTTCGGTCAGTACAATCATGAGTTCTACTCCCACGTCTTCGACCTGTTGCAGCGCCTCAAGGCGAACTACCTGTGGCCTGCGATGTGGAGCAATGCGTTCAATTACGATGATCCCCTGAACATGGTTGTGGCACACGAATATGGCATCGTCATGGGCACTTCCCACCACGAACCCATGATGCGCGCCGACAAGGAGTGGGACATCTACGGTCAAGGTCCCTGGCAGTACTCCACCAATGCGGAAAATCTCAACCGGTTCTGGCGCGGTGGAGTCGAGCGCAACAAACCCTACGACAGCCTCATCACACTCGGCATGCGGGGACGCGAGGACACGGCCATGAGTGAGGGGGAAAACATCGCCCTGCTGGAGAGCATCATCGATGCTCAGCGTCAGATCATCGACGATACCTTTGATCAGCCCGTGGAAGAAGTGCCACAGGTCTGGACGCTCTACAAGGAAGTTCAGGGATTCTACGAGCGCGGCATGCGCGTTCCCGACGATATCATCCTGCTCTGGACCAATGACAACCGGGGCAACATTCGCCGACTGCCCAGCCCGGAGGAGCGCAAACGTCCAGGAGGTGCCGGGGTGTATTACCACTTTGACTACGTCGGTGGCCCGCGCTGCTGGCGCGGACACAACGCCATGCCCATCGCCAAGATGTGGGAGCAGATGAATCTGGCCTACCACTTCGACGCCACGAAGGTATGGATCGTGAACGTGGGCGGTCTCAAAACCCATGAATTTCCCATTGAGTTCTTCCTGCGCATGGCATGGTCTCCTGAGCGCTGGAATGCAGGCAATCTCGCAGAATTTGGCCAAACCTGGGCGGAGCGGGAATTTGGTCCCCAGCATGCCAAAGCCATCGATCAATTGATCACCGATTACTCCCGCCACAATGGTCGCCGCACGGTTGAACTGCAGGAACCCGATACCTACAGCCTGCTGCACTACGACGAAGCAGACCGCGTTCTGGAAGAACTCAACGACATGGTCGCCCGCGCGGATGCCCTCCGGGAAAAGATCCCTGCTGAGCATCAGCTCGCCTATCACCAGCTGGTCTGGCACCCAGTGCATTTCGCCGCCAATATCACGCGTTTGAATATCAACATCGGCAAAAACCGTATGTTTGCTGCCCAAGGTCGATACAATGCAAATGCCTACGCTGACAAGGCTCGCGCCAGCTTCGCCTACGATCAAGAACTGCGCGACCAGTACCACGCTCTCAACGACGGCAAGTGGTTCCACTTCATGGACCAGCCCCACATTGGCTACCTGCACTGGCAAAGCCCTCAGGGCAATCAATTGCCCGCCCTTGCCACCTACGATCCCGGTAACTACGGAGAAATGGGAGTTGCCGTGCAGGGATACTCCTCTGCCTGGCCCTCCAGTCCGGAAAGCACAGCACCGAATCCAGGTCCCTACGCACTGCACTTTGATGAAGTCGGCAAATCCACACGAGACCTGCTGATTTTCAATCGTGGCACCCAATCCTTCACTTATGCCGTTACCGCCAGCGAACCCTGGATCAGGCTCAGCCACACTGCCGCTGAAATCGATACCGAGCAGTCGATCAAAGTCAGTATTGACTGGAATGCACTGCCCGAGGGGACACATCGCGGCTTCATCGAAATCCGGGGTCCCGGTTACTCGCGTCCGCGCATTATCGTGCAGGCCAAGCGCCACCTCTCCGAGCTGCTTGCCCGTGCGCAGGGTTATCTCGAAGCGGATGGCTACGTCTCCATCGAAGCCCCGCACTACCATCGCCATGTTCCACAGGAGGGATTCGAATGGAAAAAAATCCAGAATCACGGGCGCACCCAGGCTTCCATGTCTGTATTTCCGATCAGTGACCGCCATTTTGACAACCCACGCGAAGCTCCATGCCTGGAGTATGATGTCACCTTCACGTCTACCGGCACCTTCGAAGTACAGGCCCTGCTCGCACCCAGCTGGCCATTCCTGCCCGGGCACGGACTGCGCTATGCCGTGGCCATCGGTGATGAGCAGCCGCAGGTGGTCGAGTTTACCGCCGATTTTGACAATGAAGATGCCGTCTGGGCAAAGCGTGTGAGCGATGCGGTAGCGGTGGGTCGTTCGACACATGAGGTAACGCAAGCCGGACCCACCACCGTTCGCATCTACAGCCTGGACGCTGGCGTCACCCTGCAAAAAATCCTGATCGACACAGGCCGCCTGCTGCCCAGCTATCTCGGACCCGAACCGAGCGTGCAGCGCTAAGCATGGCTCGTTGAGGACCGAAAAAAGCGGTGCGCCGGATTTCACGCTGCACCGCTTTTTTGTGTCCAGATCGATGAGTCATACGAATGATTTTTTAGATACTGAACACAGGATTTCACTACACACCGTTCGTCCTGAAGGACTCTCTCGATCCGGCTTCGCCGGAATCCCGATTCCTTTCGTCATACGGGAACGTCGGTGAAGCGCAGCTGAACGATGTTCCAGTCTCAGCACTGCGTCAGCCTTCGCCATCAGGCATTTCTCATTCGCCATCGCAGCATCGCTGCACAATGGCTCAATCCAGATGAAAAACTTCAACCACAAAAGGCACAAAACACACAGAGTCCGCAGGACGCGATTTCTCTACCGCAGATTTCAGATTGCCACAGATAATGGCCTCTCCCAGTTCCCCCCGTAGGGCGTTCGCTTGTGGTTTCACCACCCTGAGCAAACCGTAGGGCGGACGCCGCCCCACCCTGAGCAAGCCGAAGGACCCATCCATCCAATCTTCAAACTACGATCTCCGAATCCCATCGCTCCGCCATTCAACCTCATTCATTCGCCATTTCTGCTACGCTACGGCCGCTCTGCGGCATGCACCAACAGTTGATCGTGCTTACCACGTTGCACCGCACCAAAAAGCTTTATGTCCCCGACTCGTCGGGGTTTTTGCAGCTCCGATTTATCGGAGCATTTTGAGTTCGGCATCTGCCGAACGGTGTTTTGTGAAACTCTGGGTTCAGTATCTGAAACAATCATTCGTGTGCCAGGTGAACAAAAAGAGAAAAACCTGTTGCGCACAGCGCATCCTGTTGGACTGGCACCGCCAGTCCATCCAGTGAAGCGCAGCTGAACGATGTTCCAGTCCCAGCACTGCGTCAGCTTCGCCGCCCCTCACTCCAGACCCGCTTTTTCGCGCAGGAGCTGACGGGTCAGACGACCGGATTCCTTCATATCCTCTGCACTCCACCCCCCCTTGCTGGCGGCACTGGGCAGCAGAAAGGAGCAGGTTTCATTCTTGTCCGCAATCGACCAGGTAATCCAGCTGATCTTGCGATCCTCAGCCCAGTCACGCCAGACCTTCCACGCCTCAAGATCGATGGGACCATCTCCGCTGGCTTCCATGCCAGCCGATTCGGAAATGAAGAGCGGAATACCCTTGCTCAGGGCATAGTCCCCACGCTCACGCAGGTAGTCACCATGCGTTGCCGCGTAGTAGTGCAAGGTGTACATGATGTTGTGAGATGCCGCGCCCGTAATCGGGTCGTCGGCGACGAGGTGCAGATCCTGATCCCAGTGCGGGCTGCCGACCAGGATTACATTGTGGGGATCGATTTCGCGGATCACGGCGATCACTTCTTCGGAATACGCCTTCACCTCCTCCCAGCTCTGGTGCACAGGTTCATTAAAAATCTCGTAGATGATGTTGGGATACTGCCCGTATTGCTCTGCCATCTGTCGGAAGAACGTTTTTGCCAGCTCGAGTTCAAGCTCATGGCTGTGGAAATCGATAATCACATACACGCCATGTTCGATGGCACCGTCGATCACCTTGGAAATGATCTTCACGGCACGCTCCGGTTCTTCATTGTAAGTCAGCTCCGGTTCCTCCAGGTGAATTCCAATCGCCGCACGCACGACATCCACGCCCCAGTCGTCCTTCAACCACTTCACACTTTCCTTATTGTAGAAGCGTGGCCACCAGTTGTGCCACCCATAGCTGACACCGCGCAGAACAACGGGTTCACCCGCCTCGTTGACAAGTTGGGTGCCTTCCACAGAGAGGCGTGAAAGCACAGGCACTTCCTCTGGAAGGGATGAGCGGGAGCAACCGCTCCAAGCGGTCGCTGCAAGAACAGACAGGGTGAACAGGGTTCGAACAGGTTTCATGCGAACACCCTATGCGCAGCACCCATCAAATCAACGAAAGACGAAGTCATTCATATGAAAGCGTGTCACTTTCCTGTGCAATGATTCCCACTTCGCTTCCTTCCAGTGTTTCCTCAGCAGCATAACGATCCTCTGCGTTTCAGAGGTTGTGTTTCCGATCATCCGGTCGCTAGATTGTCGTAACCATTTCCCAGAGTCATCCGCATGAAGCCCGAAATTCACGACATCCTGAAACCGCTCGAGTATTTTTCCCGACCCTATCCGAAAGCGGCAATTGATCGTGCCATCGCAAATCCATCCCTGGTGATCAACGATCTAAAACGATCCATCGAATGGTCCATCCAGGAATTCGACACCGTTTGCGATGACGCAAACTATATGCTCAACATATATGCCCTGTATCTGCTCGCCTATTTCCGGGAGAGTTCGTTCCTGCCGACCCTCATCGAACTCTGCCGAATTCCGGATGTGGAAGAACTGCTGGATGATGAAGTCACCACTCTCGCAGGCATTCTGGCATCCCTTTCTATCGAACAACCTCACCTGCTCCATCAGATCATCGAAGATGCTCAGGCAAATGAGTATGTTCGCAACTGCGCACTGGAAGCACTCGTCATCCACTATTATCACCAAAAACTACCCGAGCCGGAGTTCAAGGCATACCTGAAATACCTCTTTGAAGAGGGTCTGGAGAGAAAGGACAGTTTCATCTGGAATGGCATCGTGGACACCGTCTGTGATTTCCAGTTTCAGGAGTTTGAACCGGAAGTGCGCTTTGCCTACGAACACCACCTGGCAGATCCGTCCGTCATGGGCTACGAAGAGGCACTGGACCAGCTTTTTGGAAGACAACCGTCCTACTTTAACAGCAAACCCTTGCATTACATCGATGATGTTCATGCGGAGATGCAATGGTGGGCATGTTTTCGCGAAGAAACGGAAGAGGAAGGCGACTGGGAGGACGACTGGGAAGACGAAGACGTCGAATACCTCCCTCCCGCTTCATGGGTAGATCCCAATCCGGACCCACTCTCGCGCATGCCCGTTCAACGTCCCATCGTTTACGCTTCCCCCAAAATCGGAAGGAACGAACCCTGTCCCTGCGGCAGTGGTCTCAAATACAAAAAATGCTGCGGAAAATCCTGAGCTTGCGTCACCGACGTTGACGAGTTGAACCTCAAGGAGACTTACCCCGATTATAGTTTTTCGTCCCTGAAATGCTGATAAACACAAACTTCAGTTACACATTCCTGTGATCTTGTGACTTCTGGGGTTAACAACTTGGTCAGTTCTTTAAACGTTTTTCGATCTCAAGTACCAGCGCCCACGCCGTCCAGATTTGCACAATTCAGGCTCGCCAGAAAACCAAATGTGGATCAAAAGTGGAGTGTCCATTTCAAGTCAGTTTATCCCCATTTTGCAATGAATCTGAAACGCTGCCCCTTCACGCTTCTCGCAACGCTGTGCCTGAGCATATTCCTTTCCAGTGCATCGCACTCCGCCCCGCTCGATCCCATTCCGCTCTGGCCAAACGGGGCACCCGAGTCGGTTCAGTATGACCGCGAAGAATACGACAAGACCACGCCCGAGGATAATCGTGTCGACGGGCGCTATGTCAGCCGCCTCACCAATGTCGTCAATCCCACACTCACGCTTTATCCCGCACCTGCATCGCGCAATACCGGAACCACCGTGCTCGTCTGCCCAGGCGGTGGATACTGGATTCTGGCCAATGACCTCGAAGGCAGCGAAATCTGCGAATGGCTCAACTCGATCGGGGTCAATGCGGTGCTGTTGAAGTACCGCGTCCCGCGCCGTGAGGGACGGGCGCCGCATGAAGCTCCACTTGAGGATGCTGCACGCGCCATGCAACTGATTCGCTCCAAGGCGATTGAGTGGAATCTGGATCCCACAAAAGTGGGTGTGCTCGGATTCAGTGCAGGCGGACACCTCGCCGCAACCCTGAGCAATACCGAAACATTTCCTGAAATCGAGGGAGTTCCCGCCCTGGAAGGCATTGCCGTTCGCCCGGATTTTTCCGTTTTGATCTATCCCGCCTACCTGGTGGACCAAGACAACGCCGATGCACTGCACCGCGAGGTGACTCCAACGGAACAGACCCCGCCCACCTTCATCTCGATTTCCATGGATGACCCCGTGCGCGTGGAAGGTTCCATCGCCTATGCCATGGCGCTCAAGACTGCAGGCGTTCCGGTCGAACTGCACGTCTATCCGGAGGGCGGTCACGGCTACGGACTGCGGCGCACCGCAAATCCGGTCACCACTTGGCCCGACCGCGCCGAGGACTGGATGCGCTTTGCCGGATTGCTGGAATAGGAAATTTCCGTCCGGCTTCTGCCGAACGGTGTTTTGTCAAACCCTGGGTTCAGTATCTGAAACAATCATTGGTATAAATCGAGGATTGCAGCCTTTGCGATTACCTTGCCAACTCAGGCACACCGTTGCCCGACTGCCCGCGAGGTGATCCGGATGCGTTTAATCGCCTTTCCATACTTGACACCGCATAGTGTGCGTTGCATAGTATGCGACATATGGTATCTCCCCGGTTTGAAAAGATGCGCATGGAACTGCGACGAGGCAGCCTGGTCATGGCAGCCTTAACCGCACTGCAACAGGAAGCCTATGGCTACGCACTTCGCAAGCGCCTGAGTGAAGCAGGTCTGCAGGTTGACGAGGGAACGCTCTACCCACTGATTCGCCGCCTCGAAGAACAGGGGCTGCTCGAGAGTCGCTGGGATGCTTCCGACGAAGGACGGCGCCGCCGCTACTATACCATCTCGCCCGATGGCCATGCCCTGCTTCTGGAACTTCAGACCGAATGGGAATGCATCCGTCAATCTCTTGAACAACTCACCCAATCATCGACATCATGAACTGGATTCACGCCTACATCAACGCGATCAAAACCAACCTTCCACGCCACAAGCGTGACGATATCGCCTCGGAATTGCATACCCTGCTTGAGGAAACACTCGAAGCCGACACAGGTAAACCCGCATCGGATCTGAGCGAAGCAGAAACCCTGAACTGGCTCAAAACACGCGAACACCCAGCTCTCGTTGCCATGCGCTACCAGGATCGTCGCACTCTGATTGATGAGGACAGCTTTCCGCTCTACAAATTGACAGTTCACTACGCTATCATCGGCTTGACGGTGATCTATGTGCTGCTCGAGATGTTGACTGCTTTCTCCTCTCAAAGCAGTGCACAGTCCATTTCGGTCACACGCCTTGCGGGCAACATCCTGCATTCCAGTCTGCTTGCTTTCGCCTCGATCACCCTCGTATTTCATTTTTTTGGAAAACAGTTCAACGCCCGCAAATGCCTTGCACAATGGAACCCCAAAGAACTTCCAGACCCCGCCAAACGATGGGAGTTGGAACCCTACGCAGACTCCATCGCCGGATTGATCTTCACCGGTATATTCCTGCTATTCATCAATGGCTTGCTCACCGGAATCGTCTCTGAAATCTCGAACTCCACCGTGATCCGCTTCCATCTGGTGGAATCCGCCGCGACGCTGTTGCCATGGATCAATGCAACCCTGATCGCTTCGATGGGTCTGTATGCACTGATGATCCTCAGACCACACTGGAGCACGACCACCCTAGCGCTACATGCAGTCATTGCCCTTGCCTCAGCGGCAATTGCCCTGCAGTTGCAATCGGTAACGCCGCTGTTTGAGATGGTGAACGAGTCCACATCACACCCTGAACAGCTCGACCGCTTGACGCGCACCGTCAGCACTTCAGGACGCGTGGTACTGTCGATCATTGCCATCATCAGCATCTACGAGGTAATTCGGGACGCTTGGCGCATGATCCAGCTTGGAGGTCGCCGTCTGCTACCCTGAGGGGTTCGCCTGCAATTCTGTCGTCCGTACCCTGGATCCGCAAATTTCACTTCGAAGGCATACAACAGCCAGTTGCAGTTGACGCCGATTCCAAATTGCATCGAATGCATTAACCGCTTATCCAAAAACACTGTCACATCTGCCCGACTCATGAAGATTGCCCGTCTGTTCGCTGCCCTGGCTCTTCTCTCCATCAGTCCCGTTCTTCTCATCGCCCAAATCAGCCCTGAAGCCCTTTCCGTAATCGAGCGTTACAACCGCATCACTGGAGGAGCCGAATCCAAACGCAACATCACTTCCATCATTTATGAAGGAACCTGGGACATGCCTGAGCGAGAAATTTTTGGCCCTGCCACCATCTATATTCAGGATGGGGAGATTTTTGGCCTCTTTCTGGAAATTCCAGACGTGGGAACCATCAAGAATTGCTTTGCCCATGGAAAAGCCTGGGTCGAAAACCCTTTCATGGGGACCCAGGGATTACAGGGCACCGAGTTCGAACAAATGGGCAAGAGTTCTGTCATCTTTCCCGAGATTGCCATGGATCGGATTTACGCCTATGCGCAAATTCAGGAGCATCGCGATCCCAACCTTACCAAGCTGCTGCTCAAGGACAAAAACGGGGAAGAAGAAACCTGGTGGTTCGACCCCCGGACTGGCTTGCTCAGTGAAATCCAATCGGTCATGGATGCGGGTGTGCAGGGCAGTTTCATCATCAGCCTGAAGTATGGCAACTACCAACCCTTTGGCGATCTTCTGTTGGCCCACACCTTCACTTGGCACACTCCGGCATACGAAGTGGAAATCCGGGTCACGAACATTCGGATCAACGCCGAAATTCCCGTCCACCTGTTCCAGCCTCCGACAGAAGCATCCGAGGCCGATCTGTATTGAATCGCTTCTGGATGCCAGATGCAGCACCAAAGACTGTGGATGTTTGCAAATGCTCGCTCAGCTCCATAACCCCATCCTGTGGGCTGCGCTCCACGCTTTCCTTCATGCACAATTCCATTTTGGGAAACAACCATGCCTCCGGCACGGTCGCGGGAGGGCATGTTGCGATCACCGAATGGCCTACTTCAGGGCAGCGAGTTCCGCACCGAAGTTCAGATGAAACGGAACGGACCGACCCGGAGCACTCGAACGATCCATCACTGGAATCTCCACCAAGATCCTGTCCGAACGCCTGCGAAAACTCACTGCCTACGGTTTGCTGCACAAAACCAAATTCAACGAATCCCCTCCGCGAACAGTGTATTCGCTCACCTCCAAAGGAGCCAAACTGGTGAAGATCATCGCACAGCTCCATGAGCTGGATCGCGACAACTGATCCCTGCTTCCTGGGCAGCAAGGCCATGCTGCCCAGACGTTCGACTCAGTCGAATACTGCCACCTTGCCTGACTGCGCTATGCAGGAATACTCCAGTCACTTTGGGGCACTCCCCTTCATTTCCTCAAAAAATTTGCTCGAAATTCATCTGCATTTTGTAAGGAAACCCGTGCGAGCGGCCACTGATAGAGCAAACTCATGATATTCACTGATCAGCAAACCCAATGTTTTGCCGACTGGATGGAAGAGCACGGAGCGATTCTGCAGAAATTGAGTCGTGCCTACGCACCTGAACCCGTCGATGAGCAAGACCTGCTCCAGGAAATGCGAGTGCAGCTCTGGCGTTCCGTGCCGCGTTTCCGAAACCAGGCCAAACCCTCCACCTGGATCTACCGCGTTTGCCTCAATACCGCCCTCACCTGGCGTCGCACCCAGCGCCGCCGGGAAGCGCGTGTTGTCAACCAACCCGAATCCATCGAAGTCGCCACAAGCGAGGACCACAACCCGGCCTGCCAACAGGATCGAAGCGACCTGATGCATTCCCTGATGCGATCCGTTCGCCAGCTCCCCGCTACTGAGCGCTCCCTCATCGTACTCGCACTCGATGGCCTCAGCTATCGCGAGATTTCCGAAGTCACGGGCATGACGGAAAACCATATCGGTGTGGCCCTGAACCGTGCCCGCAAACGACTCACCCAATTGTTAGAGGAGGTAAGTGATGAAATTTGAAGACCTTCAACAGGCATGGCAGCAGCAAGCCCAGAATGAACTCCCTTTGGATAAATCCCTACCGGCTCGTGTGAAGCGCACCAGTCGCGCGTTTTCCCGCCAGATTTTCTGGAGGGATCTGCGTGAAGTCGCCGCTTGCATCGTGGTCAGTCTCATCTTCGGGAAAGTGGCTCTCGATGCCGGTACCGAAGGGGCCGCAGCGACCTGGCCCGCCTGGATGGCGGCGGCTCTTCCCATCGCAGTCGCATCCTTTTTTCTCGTTGACCGGCTCATCATGCACCATCGCGCTACCCCGAAAGGCGAGGCACTCGCTGTCGAGATTGAGCGAACGGCTAAAGCGGTCAGGCATCAGATCTGGTTGCTGCGTCATGTGCTCTGGTGGTACATCCTGCCCCTCGCACTGTGCTCGTTTCTCATTGGTGCGCAAATCATACTCTATGCTCCAGAGAGCTTTCCAACCTGGGCGCGCTGGGCTGTCGGTGCACTCATACTCCTTCCAACGGGCTGGGTGGACTGGTGGGTGTTGAAGCTCAACCAGAACGCCATTCAAAAGGAACTTCAACCCCGCCTGGCAGAGCTGGAATCCCTTCAAAACGAACTGAACGCTCCAGCAGAGCAGCTCAACAACATTCAATCAACAACCATCCACAAATCATGAAACTCACTCCCTGCATTCTGCTTCTCCTCGCATCCACCGCCGCTTTGGCCAGCAATCCTGCTTCCTCGATCAAGGCTCTTCAGCACGAACTCGAGCGTTGGGCGGGCAATCAAACCGGTGCGATCATCGCCATCACCGTCGAGGGAGACACCACGCAGCTGGCAAAAGCAGGACGTTGGTCTGCCAAAGAAGAACGCCTGCCAGATGTGCACACCGCCTTTGAACTCGGTTCCATCTCCAAAGTTTTCACCGCGCTGCTTACCGCAGACGCAGTTGAGTCCGGTAAGCTGAACTGGGATGACGCCATCGGAGGTGATTTTGCGCAATCCCCTGTTACCTATGCCATGCTGGCGACCCACACCTCGGGCCTGCCAAGATTGCCGGAAGATTTCCCATTTGAAAACATGGAGGATCCTTACGCCAAACTCAGCCTTGCAGACCTGCACCATTCCTTCCAACAAGCCATTGCTGCAGCGCAAGGCAAAGCCCTTCCCGACAAATGGAGCTATTCCAATTTCGGTTTTGCAGTGCTCGGACAAGCCGTTGCGGCGGAACTCGATCACTCCTACCCTGTCGCACTCAGGCAGCACGTGCTTGCCCCCCTTCAACTCACCGAAACCTGGTACTCTGGAACCGACAATGATAGTGCAAACACCTCCAGACTCGCACCAGGTCACCATTCTGCAGGAGTCGCCTCACGCTGGCGATTTGACGCCTACGGTCCCGCTGGAGCCTGGGTCAGCACTGCTGCAGACATGGAGCGATTCATGCGCGCGATGCTGGCTGGGAATAAACCCTGGGTGAGCACCATGGAACCCAGGGCCGAGACTGGAGGAGCAGATGCCATGGGCTATGGCTGGATGATCCGCATGGTGGAGGGATCTCCCGTCTTTTGGCACGGTGGAGGCACGGGGGGTTACCGAAGTTTCATCGGAATACAGCCAGATACCCAACGGGGTATCACCATCCTCGCCGCTCGGGATGTCGAGGTCGCCGACATCGGGCTTGGCTGGTTTCAGGGCATTTTGCATGAACCGACTGCAAACTCCGTTATGGAGACACTTTCTCTCGACGAATTCGTCGGAGACTATCCGCTCGCACCGCAATTCATTCTCGCGGTTTTCCAGGGAGAACAGGGAGAACTCCGTGCTCAGGCGACGGGACAGCCCAGCTTCGCACTGACTGCACAAGGAAACGATACATTTGCATTCGAAGGGGTTGCAGCACGGCTAAGCTTCGAACGCGACGCTGAAGATCAGGTCCGTGCATTGACGCTGCATCAGGCAGGTCAGGAACTGCACGCACCACGCCACCCCCTCGGCAGCCTCCAGTCAAAACCTAAAGGCATCACACTGACACCGGAGCAACTCAAAGGCCTGGAGGGCGACTACGAGCTTGCGCCAACCTTCGTCATCACGATCTCCGTCAGTGAGGCTCAGGTCTTCGCTCAGGCGACAGGACAGCCACGCTTCCCCATCTACGCATCGGGTCCGGATGAATTCTTTTACGAGGTAGTGGACGCGCGCATCACTTTTGAGCGAAATTCCGAAGGAGCCATAACTCAACTGGTGCTTCACCAAAACGGACAAGACCTTCCCGGGAAAAAACGCTGAGCATGTTCCCCCAGGTTCCTCTGCATCCTGCACGTCCGACACTAGCGGAATTTACATAAACAGCCGCTGAAGCATGATCAAAATGGGTAAAAACATCAGATACTCTGCAACCAAACGATACCGCTCTTCCCGGATCAACCATGGCGGCTGGCAGCTGAGCAGCCAGACTGCACCGATCATCAACAGGTAGACTCCCGTGACTGGCCACCATGAGCTCGAAAAGCACAGCAGTGATACACTGCCCAAAGCCGCGCTCAACAGGAGCAATCGGATCCAGCGCAGCGCGCGCTCGGGTCCGATCTGCCGGATGAAGGACACACTGCCCTGAATCTCATCCTGTTCACGCTCATGCAGCGCGATGACCAGAATATCAGCCCATACCACGAGGAAAAACACGATCATCGCGAGCCAGGTGGCGGGCTCCAGAGAGAGCCCGCTTTGCCAGATGGGAAAACCCCAGATAGCCAAGGTGTAGATCCCTGCAACCGCCCCTTCTTTCTGGAGCCAAAACCCGGCGCTGCGACCCCACCTGAACACGATGTAAAGGTAAACGCTGGTGAGGCTGCCAAGCAGCAGTCCAAACCCAAGCAGGCTCCACTGCTTCCATGCGATGAGGAAGATCGACATCAGCAACGCCAAGACCAGGATGATACCCGCCAACACCGCAAAGTGGGAGCGGTGCAGGGAATGGCGGTGCGTGCATATCCCTTCGACCAGACGAATGCTGTCCAGCAAGTGGTCTGCCGTGTAAGCACACCAGACCGCCACCATCAGCGCCAGCATCTGGATGCCCTGCAACGGTTGACTCAAAATCGCGTGGACAAAACCAAATGCGATTCCCGAACCAAGGGTCACATCCAGACTCAGGCTGTTCGCAGTTCGCAACAGGTTCGCGCTTTTCCGATACGTGCTGTTGAAGTGCGGATTCAAGAGACCCTACCGCAGCACCGATGCCCTGCAAAGACAATCTTTTCAGTTTTTGGAGGGTTCCAGCAGGGTCTTGTCCCCAAACCATTGAATGTCATCCCACCCCATTTATTCGTCTGGGCTATCCTGGGAACTCCCGTTTTTGTCCAACCCTACCATTCCTCAGCCTGCCCGCTCGGGTCTGCATGCTTGCGATGACGGGTCAGCGCCACTGCGCCGCCAGCCACTCCATAATGCTCACGGGTCTTCCCTCAATCTTCACAGGTGACCCATCATAGTCGAAGCGACAGTGATTGGCGTGGCAATAGATCCATGAAAAATGACCGTTGTACCAATAATCGTCTCCTCCAAAAAATCCACGGATGTCCACCACCCGCTCATAGAGCGAAAAATGCACACTTTTTGCGCCAGCAGCCAAGAGTCGCTTGTAAAGCGGCAGGGCAGTTTCGTGAACGGACAACGTCTCATCATCCGCTGAATGCACCAACCACATGGGAACCGACTGGATTCGCTCAATCTGCGCGTCTGAGAGGAATTCTGCATGATAACCAAGGGCAACCGGAAACGCCGCGGCAAAAAAGTCCGGGTGTTCGAGCACCAGTTTCAGACTCATGTAGCCTCCGTTCGAACAACCTCCCACATAGATGCGATTCACATCCACCTGCGCATGTGTCATGACAAACTGACGAATGAGTCCCATCAACGCTTCGTGCTGGATATCCTCACGATCCCCTCTTGTGTACTCCCCATCTTGCGCCTGCATCCAGAATGTCGGCGTTTGCGGCACAAGCACATACGCACCCTCAAAATACAGCTGAATCCCAGGTGTGGCATAGTTGCTCGCCAAGTTCGCCATGAGTGGAATCGAGGGGTCAGTTCCTCCTTCACCACCGCCATGCAGCCAAATGATCAAGGGGTGAGATTTTTCGGAATGCAATGGAGGTTCAAAATAGGCGTAGGTCAGTCTCTGTCCGTTATCATGCTCATAGACACCATCCAGATTGAACGCGTCCACTACAGGGCGAATGCGCCTTGTTTCGCGATCCCATACGCGCTCCGTCGTGCGATCCATGACTGTCAGTTGATAGTCGATCCAGTGATTCCGGTGGGCGATGTATTCCATGGGTGAAGCGAGTGCATCGTCAGGCCCCACCGACAACACCAAGGTGAAATACTGCCCAGACTCAGAGCGGTTCCCCTCGCTGTCCGACACATATCCCATCACCACATTCCTCAAGCCCGCCCGACGTTCCGGAGCAAGATCGGAGAGACTGGAGCTTCGTTTTACCGTTACCTGAAATTGCGATGCGTGTGCCTCTGATGCCGACGCTCCCAACGGCAGCACGACCTTGTTTGCCGCCGGCCCCCAATCAAACCCGCTGACAATCAAGGTGTAGTCCCTTGTCCGTTCAGATCCCTCCGCACCTGCCGCATGCGTCAGAGCAGCGACAACTGAAAGGGAAAGCAGACCAACAAATCGAATCCAGAAAGGTGGGGTTTTCATGGGCATGGGTAACGTTTGCAGAAAGGATTTTCAACGATTCTAAAGCATTGCGTGACAAAAGAAAAGGGAACTTTTCGGCAAACACATTTAAAGGCATTACTTCCGCAGCACCTCAGATGATGAAAATCGGCGTGCGCAAAATCCCAAAAACCGTTCGAAAGCGGCTAAACTTTTGGTGAAAATTGTCCGATGATAGATGATGCGTGCCCCTAGAACCTGACCATTTCATGCCGGGAATTTTCCCGTTCCTGCGCAGGTTTTGCATTCTGACCTGCAGTGCTCTGATGCTCGCATGCCCATTGCTCGCTGAAATGCCCGAACCACAAGGCAACGCATTTCATGAAACGGGGGTTCCCGCCTACCGCATCCACGAACTGCACAACATGCGCACTGGATTTTGGGCCGCTACCTTTGGCACCATGGCGGACGGACGTTTGCTAACGCTCACTGGGGGGACTCTTTCGGTGTTTGATGGAGCACAGTGGAATCCGGTTCTTGAATCTCCCTCACATACGGTTTTCTCGGGGCTGGCCGTCAATGCAGAGGGCAGAATCTTTCTTGGAGCGTCGGGCGACTGGGGCTACCTCACCCAACACAATGGGAAACGCTACCAGTTCCACTCACTCAAGCTTGAATCCATGCCCAATCACCGCAAAGCAGCAGGCGACTATTTCAATGTCCGGGTCTTCGGATCACGGGTCGGATTTTTGGGAGAAAACAGCTACATCGTGCTTGAAGCGGATGGCTCCAGTCATGTTTTTTCCGATCTCTACCGACTTCGGACTCAGTTCAGCGCAAACGGTCAGCTCTACATCGTCTCGGAAACCGATGGCATGCTTCAATACAGCAATGGCAGGTTCGTGCCGGTGCAGGGCGTGAACCAGTCCTCCACATGGCAGCGGCTCATTACGGCATCCGCTTCCCTTCCGGATGGAAGAGCGATGCTCGCAATTGAAGGGCAAGGGTTGGTGTACTTTGACGGCACCCGCACACACGCTCTACCGAACCGACTTCCCGAAGTAAGCACCCACACCATTGCAGATATTCAGATCATGGATGACGGCATGATCGCACTGGCGATCGACAATTGGGGACTTGCGATTCTCAGCAAAGACGGTGCTGTGCTGCAAAGCATTACCAAACAAGAGGATCGCCGCTTCATCCGCATGACCCACCTTCACGCTAATCGTGACGGTTCCCTCTGGGCCACTGTTGCCACGGGAATTGCCCAGGTGGTTGCGCCAAGCGCTCTTTCCTTTTTTGGACATCCGCAAAACCTTCCGCTCTTCTGGCCATCCGTTTACCGTTACGAAGGGAAATTGATGGTGACCTCCAATCGTATGCTCTACGAAGGGATTTATGATTCGGACGGACGATTGATCCGATTTGAGAGCCGTCCCGATTTTGAATCCATCCCCTGGCTGAATACAGTCTATCCAGTGGACGGAGAGGGCATTTTTTTCAGCGACAACGAACACCTCTACCTGAGGACAATTGACGGCACCACCCAACAAATCGCTCAAGACCTTCCTGTTCGCTATTTTCATAAGGACCCCTCCCATCCGAACCGACTGTTTCTGCTCAACCACGATGGCGTGTTTCTGCTCGAAAAACAGGGGAATTCCTGGCGCTACAACGGCAAACACATCGTATCCAAGGGCATTTTCAATCAAGTGCATGTGATCGATGAGCAGGGACGATTCTGGAGCGAGCGCGGTCCGGGGAAAGTGGTACGCTATTGGGTCGATTCCGACGGAAACCTGAACGGGCGCACCTACGGGGAAGATGGCTCACTGGGGTCGTCGTGGATCAACCTCTATCAGGTCAATGATCGTGTCCACATCTCCGCAGCACACACCCACCGGGTTTTTGATCCGGAGGCAGACGCCTTTGTCGAGTCTGCATTGATGGGGCGCATTCAGGAACAAATCCAGCAACCCATCACAAGGCCCTATTCCTTCTCACGCACCCACTTGTTGGTCCCAACATCCAGCGGAATCGTTGTGGCAGACATTTCCGATCCGCAAGCTCCCTCTCTGGATTTTGAGACATTCTCCACTTTCCCCGATTTCCAACCCATGGTCATGAATGACATTCCTGGTGAAGTGTGGATACGCAGTGAAAGTGCGCTGGTTCGCTTTGATCCCTCACGAATGCGATCAGAGGAACGAAACCTGCAAGTGCGCATCGAACAGGTCTTTATTCCCGGCGATGTTCAAACATCATTTTTAGGCGACAATGCAGATCCCGACCATACAGCTCCCAGGCATTCCTTTCCCTTTCACCCGAACGGTTTGAGTTTTCGATTCTATGCCGATGCGAATGACCGACTGCAACCGCTACAGTTCCGCTATACCCTGCACGGAGTGTCCGAACGCTGGTCCGAGCCCACCCACCAGCCTATCGCCAATTTTGTCGGTCTTCGGGAAGGTTCCTATACCTTGTTTGTCGAAGCCCTGGATCACTTCAATCGCACAGCCGCCAGCACAGCGTTTTCCTTCCAGATATTACCACCCTGGTATCGCCACCCACTCACCTACAGCGCGTATGGTGCGGTCGCTTTGCTCGGCATTACAGGACTCGTTCTGCGAACCCGACGCGGTGCCCTCCGGGAGAAACAAAGACTCGAGCTCCTGGTAGCCGAAAAAACCCAGGAACACGAACAGGCAGCGGCGGCTGCCCAACAGGCCTCTCGTGCAAAAAGCCAGTTTCTTGCCAACATGAGCCATGAAATCCGCACTCCCATCAATGGCATCATCGGAACCTCAGAACTCTTGGAATACAGTGGACTCAACCGCGAACAAGATAACCTGCTGCAACTGATTCGCAGCAGTGCAAACAGTCTGCTCGATGTGATCGAAGACATACTCAGTTTCTCACGTATCGAAGCCGGACGCCTGCAGCTGCACCGGGAAACCTTTGCGCTGGAGGAATGGATTGTCGACTGTCTGCGGGTCATTTCAAACCGTGCCATGCTGCGCCAACTCGATGTGTTCTACGAACTGAAAGGACACCATGATTACGTGATCGAAGCAGACAAGGGTCGCATCCGCGAAGTTCTCATCAATTTGCTCGAAAACGCACTGAAATTCACTCACGAGGGAAAGATCTCCGTGCACATCGAGATCAACTCCGTGCCCCATGAAAATGCAAGCGAACTCACGATTTCGGTGAGGGATACGGGTATCGGAATCGAAGCCGAGCAGATACCGGAACTGTTTGAGCCATTTCATCAGATTGACAACTCCGATACCCGCAGTTTTGAGGGTTCAGGGCTGGGACTGTCGATCTGCAAAGGGCTGGTGGAGCTGATGGGAGGACACCTTTCGATTCAAAGCAAGGTCAACGAAGGCACGGAGGTTTCCTTTTCAATTCCTGTGGTGCTGATCCAAACTGTCAACCGGCTCTCTCCCGATCTACAGTCCCGCTTGCCACAGCACATCGTCTGGATGGGTGGTCATGCCGAACACTGTCAGAGCTTTTTTTCGGTTCTATCGGATTTATCAGTGCAGTGCCGACAGATTACAGAGCCATCACAGATGCAGGAGCAGCTCGGCAAAGAGAACCTCGGATATGTCATCGTCGAACAGGAGGAATCCCGCTTCTTTGCAGAAATCACCTCATCCTTGCTCGAAGCATACCGGAGTCACCGCATCCCCGGGTTTTCCATTCTCTCTCATCCGCAAATCCGCTTCTCCAGTCAACTGATGCCTCACGTCCTGTTCAAACCGCTTTCGCTGGAGAATCTGGTGCACCACATCAGCTCCATTGCCGGGCGCCGATGTCCCGACATTCGCCGGAAACAACCACTGCAAACGCAGCTGCAACTGTTGCGCAACAAGCGCGTGATGATCGTCGAGGACAACAAGGTCAACTACAAGGTGCTCGACCTCATGCTCAAACAGAGCGGTGTGACTGCTGACCACGCATGGAATGGAATCGAAGCGCATCATTTCAACGAGCAAGCCAGCTATGATTTGATTTTCATGGACATCCAGATGCCCGAGATGGATGGCCTATCCGCCACCGAAATCATTAAAGCCCAATCTCCAGATACCTACGTCATTGGAATTTCCGCCAGTGCGCTCGATACGGACCGGCAGACCGCACTCGCCCATCGCATGGACGATTTCATCACCAAACCCGTGCGCCACGAATCCCTCTCAGCCGCCGTCGAACGTTTCCTTTCAACATTCCCAGAGAGCGATTGACTCCGGTTCCCGGGTGTTTTGCGAGCCTCAAGACCGTCACATGAGTTGTTGGCACACGTAGATCGCACAGAAGTTTTGTCCGCCGCTTGCAAGAGATATCCTCCATTGGGAACTTCGAAGAATCGATGTCACTCCCTATGCTCAGACCCGAATATGATGATCATGAAACCGACTGTCCCCTTTCTGAAATCCGCATTCCTGGCCCTTGGGTTCGTCATCCCATACACCTCCATCCAGACTTTTCTTCATGCGGATGCACCTTGTAGCGATTCCAATCCAAACGCCTTTTATGGTACGCTCGAACCCTTTGCATCCGAAGCGATCTACTTTCTTCTGCTCGACCGTTTTGTGGACGGCGATCCTTCCAACAATCACGAAGATCAGGGAGGAGCCTTTCCAACTTGGGACCAGAAGTTAATCGGTCCGGATGGACAGGAAGCCAACATCGGCTATCTCGGAGGGGATTTTCAGGGCATCGTCAACAACCTCGACTACATTCGTGAAATGGGCTTCACCGCGATCTGGACCACTCCGATCATGGACAATCCCGATGAGCATTTCAGTGGGGGAGAAGCGATTGAATTTGGAGGGGCATTTCGCGACGGTGGCAAGACAGGCTACCACGGCTACTGGGCAAGCAATTACTTTGTGGAAGATGAGCATTGGGTCTCGCCCAAACTTGATTTTGAGACCTACGCCAATACGTTACACGATAACGGGTTCAAGGTCGTCTTTGATATCGTCACCAATCACGGATCTCCCTCCTTCAGCATGCCAGTGGACCAGCCCAAATTCGGCGAACTCTACGATGGACAGGGAAATCTCGTCGCCGATCATCAAAATCTGCATCCATCTGAACTCGATGCTTCCAATGCATTGCACGCATTCTTTCATCCCTACGAGGACATCCTGCAGCTTTCCAATCTGGACGACACCCACCCGGATGTCATGCAATATTTCATCGATGCCTACCTGGGCTGGATCGAAAAGGGAGCAGACGCCTTTCGCATCGATACCATCCGACATGTGCCACATCGCTTTTGGAAGCAGTTTGCCGACACGATTCGCAGCTACCACCCAGGTTTCTACATGTTTGGTGAGAGCTATGCCTATGATGCCAACTTCATTGCACAGCACACCCTGCCCAAAAATGGAGGGGTCAGCGTGCTCGATTTCCCGGGCAGAGCCGCGATGATCGAGGTATTTGAAGCCCCGGACAAGGGATTCGAGGAACTCGCCGCCTACCTGCACCTCACCCACGGTCCCTACACCAATCCCTATGATCTGGTGACATTCTACGACAACCACGACATGGAGCGCATGAATGCCAGTGATGAGGGCTTCATCAATGCGCACAACTGGCTCTTCACCTCACGCGGTATTCCCTGTGTGTATTACGGCTCCGAGATGGGTTTTATGCGTGGAACTGCCGAACACGCGGGCAATCGCAACTATTTCGGACAGGAACGCATTGATCAGGCAACGCATCATCCCATTCGAAGGGAGTTGGCACGCATCGCCCACATTCGGAAAAAACTCGTTGCCCTGCAGCGTGGTATTCAGGTTAACGTGAAGCTGGAGGGTCATACTGCCGTGTTTTACCGAGTGTACCATCACGACGAGATACAACAAACTGTACTCGTGCTGCTGAACAAAGGGTATTCACCCATCGAAGAAGAGGTCACCGAAATGCTGCAACCCGGTCTGTGGACCAATATCGAAACCGGACAGACCCAACACACCTCGACAAACCTTGGATTGAAAGCAACTGTGCCGGCGAACAGTTTCAGCATCTGGGTGCATCACGGAAGCCTCCGCCAGCCCGATCTCATTGAACAACTACGCTACGCAATGCAGCACCGTTGAAGGACCGCTCGCTGGCCGTTTTTCACAAATCCACCGCCCGGCGCATGCGAACGCAAAAACTCCGCCGCGCACCAACACTCAAATGCGCATTACGGAAAGATGCCCTGGGTCTTGTAAGTCTGCGCAACCGCTTTGATCGAGAGCACAAATCCGGCAGTGCGATAGTCCGGAATCTCATACTGCCGACGACATTGCGTGATCTTTTTCCATGCGATGATCATGGTCTGTTCCAAAGCAGCGACGACAATTTCCTCTTCACTCGGTCCGTGGATCAGGCGCTTGCGCTGGTCCGGAGCAACACGTGCACCTGTGAGCAGTTCCATCTCGTCGATCAATTCCCCCTTCATCAGTTCCTCATGACGCGAAATCATGCGGTCGAAACTGACACCTGCTCGATTCTTCAACCACTCAAAATACGACACCGTCACACCGCCCGCATTCAGGTAGAGATCGGGAATGATCAGCTTGCCAGCCGCCAGCAGGATGTCGTTGGCATCCTCATCCACAGGTCCATTCGCCGCCTCCGCAATGATTTTCGCTTGAATGCGGTGTGCATTCTCAGCCGTGATTTGACTCTCAAGCGCAGCCGGGACGAGTAAATCACAGGGGTATTCCAACAACTCAGCCGAATTCTGAATGAACTGCGCGTTGGGAAACCCCTCAAGCGTACCGTGTTGCTTGCGGTATTGATACACTTCCTCCACATCGAGTCCGTGCTCGTTCCACAAACCGCCCTCAAATTCTGCAATTCCGGTAATGATCGCGCGTCCTTCCCGCTGGAGAAAGCTCGCAGCGTGGTACCCCACGTTCCCAAGTCCCTGCACAATCGTGCGCTTGCCCTGAATTCCAGGATCTACCCCGGCAGCCTCCATCTCCGGCACATCTTCGAGGCAACACCGAATTCCGTAATACACGCCCAATCCCGTTGCCTTGGTGCGCCCGGGAATTCCCTGCATCTCAACCGGTTTTCCCGTCACACAAGCGTAGGGATTCGACTCGTTCATGCGCAGATTCTGATAGGTATCCGCGATCCATGCCATCTCCCGCTCCCCGGTTCCATAGTCCGGTGCCGGCACGTCCACGTTGGGGCCGATGAAATTTTTTCGCACCAGTTCGGCTGTGTAGCGCCGGGTCAGCCGCTCGCGAAACCCATCGGAAATGGTTCGCGGATTCACCCGCACCCCACCCTTGGCACCGCCAAACGGGACGCCCACCAATGCGCACTTGAAGGTCATCAACGCTGCGAGCGCAATAGTTTCATCCAGGTTCACATGCTGGCTGAAACGTATGCCGCCCTTCGTCGGCAAGCGGTGAAAGCTATGCTCTGCCCGATAGGCTTCGACCACGTGAATGGAACCATCGTCGTCCTTGACGGGAAAGCGCAACCGAATGATCGAGTTGCAGGTTCGTATCTGGTCCAGCAGACCGCGTTCCAGCCCCGTGTAAGCCGCCGCTCGATCAAAGTAGCGGTTTACACTCGTGAAAAATCGACTTCGTGCCATAGGTAACAGAGTTGAGCCGGAGCATACGGGCGAGAACGCAGGCAAGCAACCGGAATTCCGCTTTGTCAGGGATTTTGATGTGGCGTTGACGCACCATAGCGATGCACCCTCACCTCAGAACCCGATTGCATCGCTGACCCTGCTTGCGAATCAACCGAAGGCCGTTGTCGCTTTTTCCACTCAGATTCATTTACTCCATCCAATGATACCCCCAAAACTTCTGCCCATCCTTGCCCTGCTCAGCTGGGGATCTTCCCTTGTAATGAGTGCTGAGTCTGTGATCAACCGGCAATCCGTCGTGCAGCGCCATGATGTGCAGGTCAACACCTTCCATCCTCTCGACTCGCTCAGTGTGGGCAACGGAGGATTTGCGTTCACCGTCGACCCGACTGGATTGCAAAGCTTCCCCGAACTGTTCATCGACGGAGTGAGCCTGGGAACCCAGTCTGACTGGGGTTGGAATCATGCGCCCAACACGGAAGCCTTCACCCGGGAGGAAACCCTTCGCCACTACCGCGTGGGCAACCGCGAGGTTCCCTATGCGGTTCAGTCCCATGACACCGAACGACAGCAGGCGGCCATGCAGTTCTTTCGTCAGAATCCACACCGCCTGCACCTCGGTCTACTTGGCTGGCACTTCACATTGGCAGATGGTTCCAGTGCCACATTTGATGCCATCAAGGGAATCGATCAGAGACTGAAACTCTGGAAGGGAGAAATCCACTCACACTTCGAGCTCGAAGGCATCCCGGTGCAAGTCATCACACTCGCGGACCCGGACTCCGATGGCATCGCCGTACGGATGCAGTCAGAGCTGCTCCGCCAACCCAGCCGTGTGAAGCTGCGCCTTCGCCTGCCCTACCCCACCTTCGCCCACACCGACAGCGCAGTTGATCTCAATCCCACGACCCATGATCAGCACGTATCCAAGCTCACCGTGGATGAACCTCATTCCAAAGGATGGGAGCATCGCCTGGACAGCGCACACTACCGGATCGTCATGCAGCTTAACCAGCCAGCTACAGTTGAGACGGTGGGGCCGCATGAATTTATCATCCATCCCCACAGCTCCGGAGAAAGCATCATCGAGTTTACCTTTCATTTTGAGGATTTGTCCCAACCAGACGCCGCACCTGCAGACCTTATCACCACACGGGACTTCAGCACCATTCAGTCGGAGAACGAACGTTCCTGGCAAAACTTCTGGACCAGCGGCGGATTTGTGGAGTTCACGGGTTCCACTGATGTCCGGGCACACGAACTGGAGCGGCGCATGATACTCTCCCGCTACCTCACTCGCATTCAGTGCGTTGGCATGGACCCACCACAGGAGACCGGACTTACCTTCAACAGCTGGCATGGCAAATTCCACCTTGAAATGCACTGGTGGCATTCCGTCCACTGGGCACTCTGGGGACAACCTGAGTATCTCGAACAGACGCTCGAAACGTATGACCGCATTCTTGATGTTGCGCGTGCAAAAGCCTCGCTGCAAGGTTATCAGGGAGCGCGCTGGCCCAAGATGACGGACCCAACTGGAGCGGACAGTCCTTCGGACATCGGCGAATTTTTGATCTGGCAGCAACCCCACTTCATCTATTTCGCGGAACTGCTGTACCGCCTGCAACCGGATGAAACCACGCTCAACCGATTTGCAGAACGCATCTGGGAAACGGCAGACTTCATGGCCGATTTTGCCGTGCTGGATCCGACAACCGGAATCGCAAGTTTGCCCCCTCCCCTGATTCCAGCACAGGAACGCTTGCCAGCGGAATCGACCTTCGACCCAGCCTTTGAAGTGCGTTATTGGAAGTGGGCCTTGAACATCGCACAGCAGTGGAGGGCGCGCCTTGGACTCGAGCAGGATTCTGATTACCAGCGCATCATTGATGGCCTCCCACCGCTGGTCGAACAGGACGGACGCTACCTCGCCGCAGCTTCCGCCCCAGACAGTTACAGCAATCCGCTTTTCATGCAGGATCACCCCATGGTGCTCGGAGCCATTGGCATGCTGCCATGGGACGCCTCCATCGATCCCCACATCGCGCGCGCGACTTTTGATTTTATCGACGCAAACTGGGACTGGCCCAGCACCTGGGGGTGGGACTACCCCATGATGGCCATGGCGGCAACCCGTCTGGGTCTGCCGGAAAAAGCCGTAGACGCACTACTCATGGATGTGCAGAAAAACACCTATTTGCGCAATGGGCACAACTATCAGGACGAGCGCTTGCGCATCTACCTGCCCGGAAACGGAGGCCTGCTCACGGCAATTGCCATGATGGCTGCGGGATTTGAGGGAACCGATGCTGAGCGTCCAGGCTTCCCCAGGCATGGTTGGTTGGTGCGAGCAGAGGGCTTGCATGCGATGCCTTAACGGCAACCCAAATTCCATAAATCCGGGTCGAACAGTCCACCTGATAAGGCACGACGGAGACTTCGGTCCAGATCAAGCCGGGTTCGAACCGCCCATGATGCGTTCCAGCGCGCACTGTGGCAGCTCAGCAACCCGGCGCAGGGAGGGGTCCTTTCGTTTGAGCATTGCTATAAATTCCGCGCGCGCACCCTCTTCCGCAAAGTCAAATCCGATCAGTGCCCGCCCAACACGTTCACCCGTGTACCCGTAGTTGAAGTAGATGATGCTCGCCTTTCGGCAATTGCGCTGGAGAAAGGAACTCAATGCCCCCGGACGCTCATGAAACTCAATTCGCACAAACACGGGTCGCTGAAACAAAGACGCTTCATAGTGAATGATGCGAAACTCAACATCCTCATCATGCGTCGCATCCTCAAAGCGAATGTCGAGTTCATGAAGACGTTGTTCAAGCTGCACGAGCTGCAGTGGAGTCGCATCAATCCCGATCACCGGTGCGACGATTGGACCCGCCGTCAATCCATGCTGAAACTCCACAATGTTCACCTCGTCGGGAAAGTGCTGCAGCAGTTCGAGCAAAGCACCCGCCCGCTCCTCGAGAAAAAAGCGGTAGAACTTGCGGCGGGAGGAGCCGATGCCAGCATGTTTCACGACCCATGCCAGTTGACCAAAGTCCATGTTCGCTCCACAGACCACAACCAGACAGCGTTTGCCCGCCAGATCCGCTTTTTCATTGAGCCAGGCCGCCAGTCCCATCGCGCCAGCAGGCTCGGGAATGATGCGTTGGGATTCCCACAGCATCTGGATCGCAGCACACACCTCCTCGTTGGTGACTGTCACAAAACGATCAATCAATTGTGCGCAGAGCGAATGCGTGAGCACCCCCGCTTTGCGCACGGCCGTGCCGTCACAAAATACATCCACATAATCGAGTTCGACGGGCTCTCCGGCCCGCACTGCCGCCGCCATCGAGGCCTGATCCACCCCTTCGACGCCCACAATTTCCACCTCTGGGAAATAGGTTTTCAACCAGCACGCCACTCCGGCAGCCATCCCCCCACCACCAATTTGCAGGTAGACCCGGTCGAGATGACCAATGCCCTGCATCACGATCTCATCTGCAAGCGTGCCTTGTCCCGCAATCACCTCCAGGTCATCATAAGCATGAATGAATGGCAGATTGCGTTCTTTCGCCGCTTCCATTGCCAACTGATAGGCCTCATCATAGGATCCACCCTTGAGCACGACTTCCGCCGCACTCCCGCCCAGCCTGCGCACGGCTTCAATTTTCATTTGGGGTGTCGATCGCGGCATGAAGATGAGCGCATGCGTTCCCAGTTTGCTCGCGGAAAGCGCGACTCCCTGGGCATGATTGCCAGCGGAAGCACAGACCACTCCGCGCTCCAGCTCCTGCGCTGAAAGCTGGCACATGCGATTGTAGGAACCGCGCCATTTGTATGCGTGAATGGGAGAGAGGTCTTCACGCTTGATGAAGAGTTCTCCACACTGCGGCGACTCTACCCTGAGCTGTTGCAGCGGAGTTGCGGGAGCAAGTGCGTACACCCTGCGCCGCGCCTGTAGAATGGACTGAAAGAGCTGTTCGACCGACACGAGCATGCCCACTGCCTAGGGGAAGCGGCACAAAAGCTCAATCCGAAACACAGCAGATTTTCACTGGGAAAAGTTTTCCCTGCTCCATTTCTATTCGGAAGAGTTTACTGTCACACAAACACTTACAAAATTGGTACTACCCCTGCTTATGCACTGGGGCATGAATATTGGAATCTACAACTCGGCAACCACGCTCTCATCCCTTGAGCGCTGGCAGGATGCGACTTCTCAAAACATCGCTGCCGGAAATGTGCCTGGCTACAAGGGCAATCAAATGAGTTTCGAATCCATTCACGCCGGCATGGTGGGCCTGACTCAGGGCAGTCGCAGCATCCAGTCCCCCAACATGATGGCGGTCTCCGATTCCCGTTTCAACTTTGCTGCAGGTCAACTCCAACAGACTGAAGTCCCAACCCATGTTGCCATCAACGGTGAAGGGTTTTTCAAAATTGAGGGTGAAGGATTTGACTATTTCACGCGCGATGGAGAATTCCACATCAATGCGGAAAACCAGCTCGTAAACAAAAACGGACACCGCGTTCTCGGACCCAACGGTCCGATCACCATCAACCCCCAACTCGGAGAAGTCTCCATTTCAGCTCGGGGTGAAGTCTTCCAGGGTGCCGTGCAAAGCGGTCGCATCGCTGTGGTGGACACTGCACAGAAAGACGCACTCGTGCGCATGACGGGTGGCTTTCGCTTCGATCCGCTCCGCACAGATGCTGTAATGCAGGATGTCGAGGATGCCAACGTGATTCAAGGCAGCCTGGAGGGAAGCAACATCAACCCACTCAAGGAAATGGTAAATCTGATCAGCATTTCCCGCGCCTTTGAAGTCAATCACAAGGTCATCCAAAGTCTGGATGAAATCCAGGCCAAAACCATTGAAGTGATGGGTGCCACCACCTGATGATCTCCCCATCCCATGCCATCCGCCTGATTTCCAACACTTTTTCAAACCGTCAGCACCATGAATCTGTCACTCTACTCAGCCGCTTCGGGAATGGATGCTCAGCAGTACAATCTGAACACGATCTCGAACAACATTGCCAACGTCAATACCACGGGATTCAAGCGCAGCAAAGCTGAGTTTCAGGATTTACTCTATCAGAATACGAAGCAGGCGGGTGCCGATGCAGGAGCGGGTAACGTCACACCCACTTCCGTTGAAATGGGCAACGGCAGTCAAATTGTATCCACATCCAAAATTTTCACTCAGGGTCAGCTCACCGAAACGGGAGGCGAATTGGATATCGCGATCCAGGGGGATGGTTTCTTTCAAATACAACTCAATGATGGCAGCCTCGCCTACACACGGGACGGTGCCTTCAAAGTGGATGGAAACGGTCAGGTAACGACCAGCACCGGCCTGCCGGTGCAGAATTTCCCGCCCATTCCCAACGGCACGATTCAAGTCACCATCTCCCAGACTGGCGAGGTGACCACGGATGATGGAACCAACCAGAACCAGGCAGGCAGAATCCAGCTCGTGCGTTTTGTCAACCCGGCCGGGCTGGAGAGCCTCGGGGGCAATCTTTTCGCCGAAACCAATGCCAGTGGCACTCCGGAAACCGGAACCATCGGACAGAACGGTTTTGGCTTTGTGAGACAGGGATATCTGGAAATGTCCAATGTGAACGTCGTTCAGGAGATGGTGAACATGATCGTCGCCCAGCGTGCGTACGAGATCAATTCCAAGTCCATTCAAACCTCCGATGACATGCTGCGGCAGATTGCGACCCTGAAGCGATAATGCATTCCCCTTTTGAACCTGAACCAGCGATGAAGCACAACCCATCTGATTTCCGACTCGAAGCCACAACGCTCCGATCCCTGGTGTCCGTGCTCTGCTTCAGTTTGCTCTGCGGAACATTCGCAGGCGCGGATGAGTGGTCTGCGGAAAAACTGCTCGCGTCCGTCATGATCGAGGACTTGGTAAAGGCCAAACCGACCCCGACAAAAGCAGCCAATACTGCGAGCTTGTCCTCCCCGGAACAAGCCGCATCCACAGTGACTCAAAGTGATTCCGAACCCAAGCCCGCTCACTTGCTCAACGAGCGCAGCGTGCTGGGTGAGCTTCGCCACCAACTCGCAAGCCACTTCAGTCTGCAGGAGGACTTCCGCATCTATTTTGACAAACCGTGGCGGGATCTGAACCTGGAACACCCCCACTGGGAGCTGGTCGTCACTTCTTTCCCTCCACAAGGGTTGCGCAGCCGCTTTTACCTCAGCTTTGAGATTTGGGTGGCAGGCAAACGCCATTCAACCTGGCAGGAAAGCGTGCGATGCGAGCTGTGGACCGATGCTTATGTGGCCACGCAACGCCTGGATCGAGGATCGCGCCTGCACTCCGATCTGGTCACCGTGAAGCCCGTTGACCGACTCAGCCTGTATCAAGGCGTGGTCGAGCCGGGAACCAAGCTTGATGACTACCTGCTCAACAACGGAGTCAAGGCAGGAGAGCCGCTTTTCTGGAACGATCTGAAAGAGCGTCCACTCATCGAAAAAAACGCCCTCATCGACGTCGTTGCCGAAGAGGGAGCACTCAAGGTGACCCTGAAAGCCAAGGCACTGGAAACCGGGGTAAAAGGCCAGATCATCCGAATTCGTAACCTTCAATCATTCAACGACATCCAAGCCGAAGTCATCGGCGTCAATCAGGCCAAAGTCTACTTCTGATACCCAAGTTCGATCCAGCAGAGATTTTAACATGAAACCACATCACCCAATTCCCATTCTGCAACACGGAATGATGAGCCGATACGCTTCACTCGGCGCATGCGGGTTGCTGGCAGTCCTTGCCAGTGTTGCCAATCTGCATGCAGAATCCCTCTGGCTCAAGGGAGGAACCGAACGCAGCATGTTCTCATCCAAAATTGCCTACCGCGTCGGAGACATCCTCACGATCTCGGTCAATGAATCCATCGATTTCAATTCCACCCAGGCCATGGATACCGGCAGCAAATCGTCCGCGCTGATCAACATTGCCGGTGAATTTCTGAATGACATCCGCATCGGTCAGCTGGAGGGTTCCGATGTTTCCCTCTCCGATCTGCTCGGAGGGCAGTACACAACGACACCGAGCGCAGTCAACGGAAGTACCAACATTGTCTCCGCGCAAATCCCGGTAGCCGTGATCGATGTGCTGCCCAATCACAATCTGGTCGTTGAAGGCATGCGTCACCTGTCCTTTGCGGGAGAGAGTCGCTACGTTGTGTTTCAAGGCATCGTTCGCCCACTCGATATCGATGTGAGCACCAATACCGTTGCATCCAATCGTGTCGCCAATGCACAGATGGAGTTTGTTTCCACTGGAGCCGTCGGAGACGTGCAGCGCAAAGGATGGTTCACCCGCTTTGTCGACAAAATCAATCCCTTCTGATTTCGCTCCCATGCATCCACGTCGCATTCAGTTCATGCTTTCCCTGCTGCTCGCCCTGATTCTGGCAGGAACTCTGGAAGCCTCCCGCATCAAGGATTTGACGCAGGTGGAAGGAGCACGCTCGAATCAACTGATCGGCTATGGAATTGTGGTCGGTCTGGCGGGCGATGGCGACAGCCAGCTCAGCTACACCGTACAAAGTGTATCCAATTTTCTCAAACGCTTTGGCGTCGTGGTCGATCCCGGAACCATTCAAGGTGACAACATGGCAGCCGTCATGATCACTGCGGAAATTGGACCCTTTGCGCGCCCGGGTTCCCGAATCGATGTCACAGTATCGTCGATCGGTGACGCTGATTCCATCAACGGAGGCGTGCTGCTGCAAACTCCTTTGGTGGGGGCCGACGACGTGGTCTATGCCGTTGCGCAGGGACCCATCGCGGTCGGTGGTTTTCTGGAAGGTGTAGGCGGTCCCGGTGGAGCCACCGTGCAGAAAAACCACCCCACCGTGGGCACCATCAGCAGTGGTGCCATCGTCGAGCGCCGCATCCCGACATCCATCCTTCAGGGCGACCGCATCAGTCTGACGCTGCTGCACCCGGATTTCACCACCGCTGCCCGCATCTCCCGTGCCATCAACGAATTGTTTCCCGGAATCGCCCGCGCTGAGGATGGTGCATCCGTTTCGGTGCGGTTGCCAAATCAGTTCATGGGCCAGGAAACCAACTTTATTGCGGCCATTGGATCGATTGAGGCAACTCCGGACACACCCGCAAAAGTGGTAATCAACGAACGCACGGGCACGATTGTCGCAACGAACCAGGTGCGCGTCTCAAGGGTTGCCATCAGTCACGGGGCCATCACGATCACCATCGCCTCGAATCTCGATGCCATCCAACCCAATGCGTTTGGCGAAGGAGAAACCGCGATTTTACCCGATACCGATGTCAACGTGATCGAAGTTCAGGGCGGATTTGAAATCATCGAGGAATACCCGTCCATCGAACGTCTCACAAACGCACTCAACGCACTCGGTGTGACCACGCGCGAAATGATGTCCATCTTTCAAACTCTCAAGCAGGCAGGTGCACTGCAGGCCGAATTGGTTATCCAGTAAATCCAACTGCCAACCCACCATGGACGCCATCAGTCAAAACCATTTACCCGTGATGCTCAATCCCGCCGACTGGCAGGGTTTGTCCAATATGAACCAATATTCGGACGAGCAAAAACTGCGCATCACATCGACCGAATTTGAATCAACCCTGGTGCGCCAGTATCTGAAGGAAGCCATGAAACCCCTGATGAAGGGCTACCTGAATGAAGACAGTGTCGCCCATGAGATTTACCGAGGATATTTCACCGATGCCATGGCCCAAAGCCTGTCCCAGGGACACGGTATCGGTATCTCAAGTGTCCTGCAGTCACAATTGTCCACTAATCATCAAAACACAAAGGAAACGGATGCGTCATGAGTAACACGCAAGCTGCCACACTGAATTGGGAACCGTTAGTCCAGTCCCTGCGGATGGAACTCCAGGAATATGGAGGCCTTTCGGTGCTGATCGAAAAACAACAGCGCGCCATCCTGGATCGCAACATGTCCGACTACATGGCGATCGCAGAGGAAATCGAAACCCAGGCAGCCGCCACGATGGGGCTGCGGGCCGAACGCGAGCAGCGCGTTCGGCAGTTCGCCGAGCATTTTGGCCAGCCCGTTGATACCGAACTGAGCCGTCTGGTGGAGCATTTCCCGAGCGATGCCCAGCCCTTGCTTCGCGCACTGGTTGAAGAGATCAACAACCAGATCGGAAAATCAAACCGGCGGGCCAAACAAAACCACATGCTGCTGGCTCGTGCGATGCAATACACCTACGAATTGCTCCAGCAGGTCAGTCCACAGTCCCAGGTGAAAACCTACAGCAAAATGGGCAAAACCAGTATCAAACCCTACGCCGGTAGTACCACCGTGCACGCATCCGCCTGAGTACCCAACTCCGGGTGCTGCAACGAAACCGACAATTGTAACCGCTATTTACCATGTCCGGGCTCATCGGAAGCATTCTCGCCACCACCAACGCTCTCAAAGCCAATCAGACTGCCGTTCAAACTGCAGGCAAGAACATGGCGAACGTGAACAATGCCAACTATTCGCGCCAGCGCGTAGAGTTTGGGATTTCCGGCGGTATTTCCGAGAGCATCATCACGCAACAGCGCGATGCCATCATCAATTCAAAAATCGTCGCCGAAACCTCAGTATCCGGAAGCCTTGATGCCCAGTCCAACATCTATCGGCAACTTCAGCTCATCCTCGGCGAACAGATCATCGGAAACGTCGACAGTCCCGACACACTTGAAGGCTCAGCCGCAGGTGACCGAAACATGCAGGGGATCTCGACCGCGATCAGCGATTTTTTCAATTCCATGCACGCCTTGAGCACCGATCCTGACAGCGTGCCAGCCAAGTCGGTCGTCATTGCTCATGCGGAAGAACTGGTCAAACAATTCCACTCCCTTTCATCCGATCTCGATAAACTCGACCAGGATGTGCAGCGCGCCATCAACGCCGATGTTACAAAGGTCAATGGCCTGCTCAATGAGATAGCCGCGCTCAACAGTCAAGTCGCCAAGATTGAGATCCAGACCCCCGGTGCGGCACACGAGTATCGCGACCTTCGCCAGCAGAAACTCACTGAACTGGCAAACTACATGGACTTTGAAACCACTGAGGTGGACAATGGGCAAGTCCTGTTGATCGCCCGCGACAAAGACGCCAATGAAGTACTGCTGGTCGACCGTGCAAGGGTGTCCAACCGCCTGCGATTCAACGAATCGAGCAATGAACTTTTCTTCAGCAGCCACACCGTACAACCCCTTGGTCCGTCACCCAATGCAACCACCTTTGCCATCGAGGGAGGACGCCTGCACGGCCACCTCTACTCCCGCTCAACAACCGATCCGTTTGGAGGCACGGGCAGCATCGGTGTGGGTCCATTGGCCCGCATGCGCGAGGATCTTGATACCCTGGCAAGGGAGATTGCCACACAGGTCTCCACCATCTATGATGATCCTGGAAATGATATCTTTTTCTTCGACGATGATGCCAATGCCGACGCCATCGATCTCTCCAATGTCACGGCGGCCAACATCCAGCTCTACGCTGGTGATGGTGGAGCCATTCCACCGCTCAACGCCAGCACCCTGCGCGCTACCGCTACCACGAACAGTGGGGCCAATGAAATCGCACTCGCCATCGGAGAACTGAGCACGTTCACCTCCCCCTCCCTGCGCGGGAATTCCTTTACCGGCTTTGTATCCGAAATGGCCACCGACATTGGGTTCGAACTTTCCAACACCACGAAATTACTCGAAAACCAGGCCTTGGTCATGTCACAACTGCAGGACCAGCGAGCAGCTGTCAGCGGGGTTTCCATCGACGAAGAACTTGCCAATATCATCCGCTTTCAACGCTCCTTCGAAGCTTCCGCACGCGTCCTGCAGGTCATGGACGAATTGCTTGAACTCGTTACCAATGGTCTCGTCCGATAACACAGAAAGGAAGGAAAGATGAGTAGCCTCCGTGTCGCCACCCATTCAATTCAGGAAAACCTGATCCAGCAACTCAACCAAAACCAGCGTACGCTCGCATCGCTGCAAAAGCAGCTTGCCAGTGGTCGACGTGTCTCCATGCCCGAAGACGATCCCGTGATCATGGGTCGCACCATCCGGCGCGAGGCAGAGAAGACCGAACTGAGCCAATATCAGACCAACAATACCCTCGCGCGCAGCATCGTTAGTTCATCAGAGCTTCACCTCAACCAGCTGCGCGACCTTGCGGACCTCGCACTGGGAATTGCAAATTCTGTCGGCGATTCCACTACGGATGTGGAACTGGATGGCTATCGAAGCCAGCTGGATGAGATCCTCAACCAATCCCTCGATATGGCGAACGGCAAAATCGATGGTGATTATCTCTTCGCTGGCGTGGATTATGGGCAGCCCCCTTATTCCATCAACGACAATGGCACGCCCAACGACCCAAGCGATGATACAATCGACTACAACGGAAGCCCTACCGATCCGTCCGATCCCAATTTCACTCAGGCGGAGACTTATGTCGGGAACAATACCCGTATGGCCGCACGTCTCAATCCTGAGTACAATGAAGATATTCAAAACATGCTTCAGGGGCTGCTGGATCTCCGGAACTCCTTCGACACCAACATTGCTCCGTTCAGCGCCAGCAACGTCAAAACCATTGTCAGTGAAATTGAAGATGCCGATGATCGCATCGTGATTGCCAGTTCAGATCTGATCACCAAACAAATGCGTCTCGAACTTGCCAGTCGTTCGGACGAAGCCCTTTACAACCAGCTCGATGCATCCATCTCCGGAGAAGTCGGTATCGACTTTACCCAACTGGCCGTCAAGATGAAACAGACCGAGACCTCCTATCAAGCCGCGCTGGCAAGCTCGAGCCGCATCCTAAATCTCTCGCTACTGAACTACATTTAAGGTTAGCCTGGAGTAGCGGGGGTACAGCAACCGAGCGACCCCATATCCGTGCAAGACAACCAACTGCCAATCCAATGACCATGAAACCTGAAGTGATCGAAACACTCAAGCAGCGCGCCCTCGCGGGAGACGGCGAAGCCCAATACCAACTCGGCAATGTGTTTGCCCGTGGAGAAAGTGGAGGAGTCGACCTCGCTCAGGCAGCGGAGTGGTATCGCAAAGCGGGTGAGCAGGGCCATGCGGATGCACTCTGCAACTATGCCTTTCTGCTGCACGCCGGTGAAGGCGTCGCCAAAAATGAGGAAAAAGCGTATGAACTCTTTGAAGCAGCTGCGAATCAGGGGCAGGTACAGGCACAGCTCAATCTCGGAATTCTCTCTGCCAACGATGCCAACTCTGACACAGAGCGCATGCTGCACTGGTTTCGGATCGCGGCCAACAATGGCAGTGCCGAAGCATCCTACAATCTGGGCATGCTCTACTTCGAAGGAAAGCGAGTGCCACAGGACTACGCCTCCGCGTTCAAGTACTTTGTACAATCCGCAGAGGCGGGCTACGCACAGGGCGAGTATAGCGTGGGATTCTGTTTTTCCAAGGGACTGGGAACTGAAAAAGATGCGAGCCAGGCTGCGGCATTTTTCAAACGGGCAGCCGAGAAAGGCCACGCCAGTGCCCAGTACAACCTCGGACTGCATTTTGAATACGGTGAAGGTGTCGATGCGGTCGATACTGACGAAGCCATATTCTGGTTTCAAAAGGCAGCCAATCAGGGTCATCCGCGCGCAGACGAAGCCATACAACTACTCGAAGCAGGCGATTCCGACTCCAACTCCTGAGAACAGGATTTGTACTCACTGCGTCTGACTCCAAATTGGAGGGGTGCGGTGAAAATTTGCCGACCTACCCAATGATTCACCCGATTCTTTTCATGTTCGGTTGATTTCCAGCGGAGCCTTTCGTTTACTGGATCAAATTTCATATGAAAGGTTTTCGTTTTGCCGCCACCCTGGGTTCTGTCGTCCTGCTGTTTTTTTTGCTGAAACTCGGCAGAGACCTGCTGTTGCCCTTCGTCTATGCACTGTTCATCTGGTATTTGATCAATGTGGTTACCTACGCCTTTCGTTCGATCAAATACGAACAATTTCGCATGCCCACTCCGATCTGCTTCCTGCTCTCGGTATCGAGCATCCTTGGCATCGGCTCGATGGTCGTGCGCATCCTTTCATCCAATATTTCAAGCATCGCCAGCGGTTCTGGTGTGTACCGCGAAAAGGTGGGTTCCGTGGTTTCCCGCCTGTTCAGACTCGCAGAACTGCCCGAACCTGAAAGCCTTTCCGCCCTGCTCAGGGATATCGATCTGAGCAAATTCATGTCCGATGTGGCGCTGAGTCTCACCAGTGTGGCGAGCAGTACCGGACTCATCCTGATCTACCTGATTTTTCTCTTCCTCGAACAGAAGAGCTTCTCCAATAAACTCAAAGCACTCGCAAAGGCCCCCGACCAGGAGCAGAACATCCTTCGCCTCATCCGTAAAATTCAGTCTGATATTCGCCTCTACATCGGCATCAAGACCTTCACCAGTGCACTCACCGGAATCTTGAGCTACCTCATCATGAGCGCTGTGGACCTGCAATTTGCCAGTTTCTGGGCGTTGTTGATCTTCCTGCTCAACTATATCCCAAGTGTCGGCTCCATTCTTGCCACCATTTTCCCATCCCTGCTCGCCCTGATGCAGTTTGACCTCAGTGGCCGATTTTTTGTGATCGCCGGAGGAGTCACCATTCTTCAGTTCATCATCGGCAATCTGCTTGAACCTCGACTGATGGGAAATTCGCTCAACCTGAGTCCGCTGGTCATCCTGTTTTCCCTCACCTTCTGGGGGGCCATGTGGGGTATCCCCGGTGCGTTCCTCTGTGTTCCCATTATGGTGATTCTGATGATTGTGCTCTCACACTTTCCCTCGACACAACCGATCGCGATCATGATGTCCAGGGACGGCTACGTCACCAAGAGCTAGACAAAGCGTGATGCCGCAGCATGCCTTCTGGGGCTGATCCAATTCGATGTAGGATCTGTCAACGTTTTTTACGCTGGATGAAAAAAATGTATATCTGGCGAATTCGCTAAAACCCAACCAAATCTGCCGATTTAACAGGGTAAGCATGAATTCAGACTACCAACATTCGAGTGAAGGACTTTTGCTTCTGATCAAGAATCTGCAGTCGAACCGAACCTACCGCAAATTCAAGGAGCGTCGGCTTGCTTCGCCTCACGTGAAGGATGACATTCCTCTCGAAGAAGATGCTGATCAGAAGAAATGGGACAACATGCTTGAGGAATGCCTGAGCCGTCTCGAAGAAGACGCACTGCTCTGAGCAGGCAGAGTGCTTCAGCCGACCGAATCCAAATCAGGAAAGGTGCTTTTTGGGCTCAAAATCGGGTCGAAGGATTTGTGCTTTGGGAACATCAATGGACACCTCCCGACCCAGAAAATCGAGCAGCACGCGGATGCGATCCGTCGCCGGAACGTAAGTTTGAACGATCGCATGCAACTCAGCAAAGGGTCCTTCCGCCAGTAGCACGGATTCCCCCGGTTGCGGATCGGGGTCTGGAATTTCTTTAATTTCTTCGGAAAAGCAAGGCTGCAGTTCCTCAATAAAAGCGGGCGTCAGTGACGGGATGCGCTCTCCATACTTCACCACATGTCGAATCCCCTGCATTGCGAGGATGTGGCGCAGGTGCTGATGGATTTCACAGTACACAAACAAATAGCCGGGAAACAGCGGCTCCACAAACCGCACAACGCCTCGGCGGGTTTTTTTTCGATAAGCGATCCGTGGACAAAAGGTCACAAGCCCGGCACGTGCCTTGAGATTGGCTGCAGCAATGTGCTCGCGTTTGGGCTGTGTTGTAAAGCAGTACCACTGCTCCTGAGGTTCTTCCGCCATATCCATAGCTTAGTCACAGACGGAGCGGTCGCGTCAAGTGGATATCCCTTTGCTTTGATCTGAAGCGGATGATCGCTGTGTATACCCTCACTCCCGCAAACCGGACCAACGCTTCAACGTCCTACCCGTCCGTTGCAGTGCGGATGACATGCTCACGCAGAATCGGAAGCAGGGAATCCAGTTCGATACGGTCCCCCGGGCGAATCCCCTTTCCCTTGAACCAGCCGCGATTGGTTTCCAGTGCAAACTGAATCTCGCGACTGTTTGAGACGACACTGTTCTGATTGTTGGGAAAGAGCGCATGGATCTCCCGAATCGTTCCGGATGCATCAATGTAGGCGATGTCCAGGGGGATCCAGGTGTCTTTCATCCAGAAACTGCGACGCTCCGGACGATCAAAGACAAAGAGCATGCCATGGTTCTCCGGCAGGGATTCCCGCTTCATCAAGCCGCGCGCCTGTGTTGCCCGCGTCAACGCAAGCTCAATCTCAAGTGCATGCCCTGCAACGTTCAGGGTGATCGTGTCACCCGGTTTCCAGCCAGACTTCCGGTCTGCATTGGCACACGATACGCAAAGTCCTGAAATGCCGAGCAACAACAGGCTCAGTCCAAACCATTTCAGCTGGTGAATGCATTGACTCATGGGTCGCAAGCTAGCAGGATTGCACCTATTTGCAACGCACGAAATCCATGAGCACTTCGCAATTGCCTCTACTGATCTACGCCAACCCGGAATTCGTCTCTGACCTGTATTACCTGACGGGTCTGATGACGCCTGACCCCTACATCCTGCTGCAAAGCGGAGAGCAAACCACGATTGCCGTCAGTCCACTTGAGTATGGACGCGCCGTCAAGGAGGCTCGGGTCGACCAGGTCATCGATATCGCAACCCTCTCCAAGCGCAACGAACCCCTGCAGGCGAAAGGCCTGAGTCCGGAGGCCGCCACCATCTGCAACCTCCTGGCCGATCAACTCCTGACGCAGGTGCAGGTCACCCGTGACTTTCCCTTCTACCTCGCCGAAGAACTGCGCAGCACCGGGGTACAGCTACAACCCTACCCTCATGCGATGCTCACCCAGCGCATGCTTAAAAGCCAGGAAGAGGTTGCACACATTCGCGATTCCATTCGCATCACCCAATGCTGCCTTGAGCGGGTTGAGCAAATTCTCGGAGAAGCAACAATCGAAACTGGCATGCTCAAGTGGAACGGAGACTGGCTTACCTCCGAAGTGGTGCACCGCGAAATCGAACAGACCTGTATTTGCCACAATGCCATGGCTGGGCATCCCATCGTGGCAGGGGGCGACCAGGCCTGTGATCCACATGAGCGAGGTCACGGCGTTCTTTACGCAAACCAGCTGATCATCGTCGACATTTTCCCACGATCCAAAGCGCATGGATACTGGGGCGATCTCACGCGCACCTTCCTTAAGGGGAAACCCACCACAGAGCAAACCCGGCTGGTCAAAACCGTTGCGGAAGCGCAAAAACGCGCAATCGACGCCATCGCCTCTGGCAGCATCACTGGCAAAATCCACGCTGAGGTCGAAGCCATTTTTGAGCGCGAAGGTTACCGGACAGAACAGAAAAACGGAACTTATCAGGGTTTTTTCCATGGAACCGGCCACGGGTTCGGACTCGATATCCACGAACCTCCCCGCCTCGGCAAACAGCAAACGCTTGTGCTTGAGGCCGGCATGGTAGTCACCGTCGAACCCGGCCTCTACTACCCGGGAATCGGAGGCTGCCGCATCGAAGATGACGTGTGGGTCACCCAAAACGGTTGTGAAGTGCTTTCAGACTACCCGTATGGCTGGATTTTGAGTTGAGCAAGTTTCACACAAAGCGCCCTGCAGCCACTGATTTTGCACGTTCTGCTACACCCTTGTCACGAACGGCCAGGACTCACGCATTGATCTAACCCTCATCACGACATTCTCGATGGGTCGGTGTCGACCTGCAGGGGCAGTTCGAACCAAAACTGTGATCCTTTGCCGATTTCACTTTGCATTCCAATATCGCCGCCAAGAAGGTCGACCAGTTTCTTGCAAGTCGCCAGCCCAAGACCCGCTCCCTCAAAATTACGGGTGTAGGTCGAATCCACCTGCGAAAAGGGCTTAAAGAGCTGTTTGTGATTTCTCTCATGAATTCCAATTCCCGTATCCTCGACCACAAAGCGAAAGCGGGTCCATCCGGATTCATCATAATTCATGCCAACCGACAGACTGACCCATCCCAGCTGGGTGAATTTGCAGGCATTACTGAGCAAGTTTTGCAGCAGGCGCGTGAGCATGGAAATATCACAAAACACCTCCAAGCCCGAAGGCAGTGCATACCATCCGTCCATGCCATTGTGAAACTGGAACTCGAGTCCGAGTTCTGCTTTGCTCATGCCTTCAAACACATTCTGACACAAGTCGTGCAGAGGGATCATGGTGGGTTCTGGTCTGAGTGTGCCCCGATCCAGACGAACGTAGTTGAGGATGTTCTCAATCTGATTCAAAAGCTGCCCTCCCGCATCCGCGATGTTCATCAGAAAGGACCGCTGACCCGGATTTTCAATCTCGTCCAAAAGCAGATTTGAAAATCCAAGAATTGCATTGAGAGGAGTGCGCATCTCATGGCTCATGACCGCAAGGAATTCATCCTTCGCCCGGTTCGAACACTCGGCAGCATCTTTCTTGAGTTTGAGTTCCTGCAAAATCCGTTCCTGCTCAGTCTGGAGGCGTTTTTTCTCCGTGATATCCTCCATGATCGCCAGAATGCGGACGACCTCCCCCGTGTGATCCCGAACAGGTGCCGTCGATAGGCTCACCACAATGGGTTCCCCGGATTTGCGCACGCGCGTCACTTCAAGCTGGGAAAAGGTCTCCCCTTTCAGGATGCGCTGACGCAGAGACTTGACATAAGCATGTTGGTCCTCAGGGACAAACGGCGGAAACCGGCCTACGACTTCATCCCTTCTCCATCCGAATATTCCGGTTGCTGCATCATTCCAACTCTCCACGCGTCCTTCCGAGTCCGCAGTGATGATCGCCAATGGTGATGACGCGATGATCGCGCGCTGAAATTCCTCGTTGACGCGTAAAGTGCGCTCACTGATGACCTGGTCCGTGATGATCTCAATATAATTGACAATTCCCCCGATTTTTCCGGGTGCCTCATACCATGGTCGGCATTCCCATCGCGCCCAGTCCACTTCACCATTGTCGTGAATCATTGGGTCACGATCCGCCCGGCACACCTCACCCTTCAAAACCCTTCGATGCACGGCCTTCAATTTTTCCGGTAGGTCTGGAAAAACCTCGTAGTGGTGCTTACCCAGGATGTTATTACCATTGAGTCCAAAGGCGGCCATATACCGTTCGCTCACATAGACGTAGCGCAAATCACGGTCGTGCACTGCTACCGCACTGTTGGCATGCTCAATGATGTATTGCATGAGGTTGCGTGAATTCCACAGCTGCGCTTCACTTTCGATCAGCGCTTGTTCCGCCCGCTTTTTGGCAGACACATCCATCGCCACACTGAGCACCGCAGGGCGTCCATTCCATTGGATCGCCTTTGCCATGACCTCGAGCGGAAAGCGCGACCCATCCTTGCGAAAGTGTTCGACCTCAAACCTGGCACCACCCTCGGACTGTATTTGTTGCAATCGCTTCGGGATCCCAGCAGCACTCTCTGGAGTATCCAGTTCCTCGAGCTTCACTTCCAAAAATGCAGCCCTGTCTGCATAGCCATGCCATTCGCGCGTGACGCGATTGGCATAGACAATGTTTCCTTCCGCTTCGTGAATCATTATCGCTGCAGGAGCCGCATCCAGCATTTCTCCCATCAATCCGATGTGTCGTTCCTGATTTCGACGACGCGTCAGATCCCGCGCAAAACAGATCACCTGTCCTCCCCGGATATCCTGCCAGGTGGCAGTCACTTCCACCGGAAAGGTCTCTCCATTCTTGCGAAAGTGTGTGGATTCATAGATTTCCGAACCCTGCTCTATGAGACGTGCGATGCGCATTGCTGCACCATGCCCATCGGTCGATACATCGAGATCCGTGATGGATTTGCCGATCAGTTCTTTTCGGGAAAAACCCGACATGCGGCAGTAAGCCTCGTTGACATCAAGAACCAGTCCCAATCGATCCAGCACCCAAAACCCATCTGCAGTTGTCTGAAGGATGGTTCTCAGGTATGCTTCTCTCTCACGGGTTCGTCGCTCGGCCTCCACACGAGCAGTGATGTCCTGTATCGTACCCACAACCCTGTGGTGTTCAGCATCGTAGTCAGCGAGAGAATGCACCCATCGGATCGCTCCGTCCGAACAACGTCGGATGCGAAATTGAACATCGTAGGACTGCCCTTGCTCGATCAGTTCGCGAAGTCGTCGATCCAGGTGAGGGCGATCCTCTGACAGCGGGATTGCTTGAATCTGCGTGACCGAAAGCGATTCTCCCTGCGGGATGCCATAGATCGTGTAACTCCGTTCCGATGCCTCCACCCGACCCGTTTTCAGATCAATGTTCCACATGCCCAGCCGAGCCAGATTCTGTGCTACCTCGAGTTCCCGGCGACAGTGCGCAAGCTGCTCCTGCAATCGGCTGATTTCAGCCGTGGCATTGTTCTCAGGTGAAGACGACATATCAATGGACCGACAGAGGAGTGAAGTCCTGGATATTTGACATGAGTTGCACGCAACCCAACCCACAACCCTGTCGAAGTGAAAAATGCATACGTCTGGTTATCGGATCAGGATTTGCAAATCTAAGTGAAATCGCTCAGACCTTCTCCACTTTTCCATTGCACGCCTCCAGATCACCGTTCACAGGGCCAGCACAACCGTTCATCGAATGGAGAATGCGCATGCTTCCCCACTCAACTAGATTGGTGATATTTGATGAAACAGACGCGCTTCCAGCCACCACACCGAAGCAAAGTTGCACTGCAAGCGTATGCCCGTATGATGCGCCTGCATACCGTTGATCCCCAATTCCACTGATGCCACACACCCAAATGGATTCGACCCCCTCTACCCTGCCGGAACCCCGACTGCGCCCTCACTATTACTGGATGCTCCAGCTCATCGGTTGGGGAGGCTACGGTGTCGTAGGCATGGCAATCCAACTCATGTTCTACGGGATGCAATGGAGGAACCTTGCTCTGGTGCTCTGCAATGTCATCGTGCTGCTCCTGCTCACCCACGGACTCCGGCACATCGCCAAAACCCGCAAGTGGACCAGTCTTTCGTTTGGCAAGCTCGCTCTGCGACTGCTACCTGCCACGCTATTGCTCTCTCTCATCAGCCAACTCATTGCCTCGGCATTGCTGGTGTGGGTCTTCGACCTGCTGGGTTCCCAGCGTTTCAGTTTTGCAATTCTGGGCATCTACATTTTCCAGACTCAGGTGATCCTGGTCTGCTGGTCGCTCATCTATTTTGCTTTTCACGCGTTCCGTAACCGTCAAATCGAACAAATCGAAAAATGGCGACTGCAGGCAGCCCTCAAGGAGGCGGAACTCAGTGCCCTCAAGGCACAGATCAATCCGCACTTCATCTTCAACTGCCTGAACAACATCCGGGCACTCGTTCTCGAAAACCCGGAAAAATCACGGGAAATGATC
>JBEGIR010000043.1 GCA_040224245.1 Puniceicoccaceae bacterium
GATGCTGCTCGCCATCATGCCTGCAAGGATCTGCAGGACGGTCAGCCCGACGAGCACAAGAAAGGCCTGGTTGCGGAACGACGCGACCATGCTTGGCCACAGCGGGATGTGTTCCTGTTTGCGTGCCTTGTGATAGTAGCGCTCCTTGACAAAGAGACCTGGAATCACAGCGACCATCCCCATGATGAGGATGCCCACACTCCAGCCAACCACACGCACTCCTACGAGGACAGATCCAAAAGCGGCCAGCTGGGTGAGCGGAAAAATCCACTGGTAGAGAAACTCTCCGATTTTTCCGAAAAACCCGCCATAGGCCTGCACACGAGTACGCTCGTCGTAGTCGGGCGTCATCTCGTAGCTCAGACTGATGAACGGAACCGAGAAGATCGTGTAGCAGGTGTAAAACACAATGAGGCTGAGTGAGAGATAGACCACCTGGCCCAGTTCTCCCAGGGATTCGGGCACCATCCAGATCACGCCAAAGGCAAGTGCCTGCAGCAAGGCACCGATCACGATCAGCGGTCGCCGCCGGCCCCATTTGCTGTGCAGGTTATCCGAAAGGTAGCCGACGACCGGATCGGTGATGGCATCCCAGAATCGTGGGATTGCCATCACCAGACCGAAGATCACCGGATTCATGCCGAGCGTCATCTGATAGACGGGAAGTGCGAAGCTCTTGACGGCTGCATTCCCGAAAAAGATGGGCAGGAAGCCTACGCCCAATGCCGTTTTTTCCCAGAACCCCACCCGATCCTCAGGGCGCGTCGTGCGATGAGTGCTCGAGGGGGCTGGGGGCTTGGATGGGCGGGACGACATGAAACGGGAAGGGCGGGTAACGGGTGGAAGTCAGGGTCAGAACTTCAGGCTTGCACTGAATGTGAACTTTCGCGGCTCCTGCAGTCCAATGCGTTCGGGGCGGGTGGGATCCCACCATGCTACGGTGTAGACCTGATCCTTGTCCTCATCCAGTGCGTTAGCGATATTGAGTTGCAGATCCACCGTGGTCTCACGTCCGAGCAGGGTGGTTTCAAACTGATAACCGAGCATCAGGTCGACGAGGAAGAGATCCTCACCCTTGATTTCGTCACCGTCCACAATCGCGATCACATTGGCATCCTGATAGCGTGCGCCGCCGCCGATGAAAAATCCGCTGATGGCACCTTCCTTGAATTGATAGCGCGTGTAAAGGCTTGCGCCCAGTCCGCGCTCACCGCGGGCCGGATAGCCATTGAAGGAAGTTTGCTGATTGATATAGTCCATCATCCAGCCGATGTTGTTGCCCAGGGTATCCCAGTCACCTCCGCCGAGCAGGAAGTCCTCTCCGGCGACATCGATCCAGTAGGCGGTATTGACCGCCGCCCACTCTGCGATCTCATTCATGATGTTGGTTTTGATCACCTCATTTGTCGACAGGTTCAGCGAGATGCGCCAGTTGTCGGTAGGGTTCGCGATCAGCTCGAGTTCCCATCCCTCCGACTCACGGTCTTCCAGGTAGGCATTGGCGTCGAGCAGGCGAGCGTCACGGTCTGCTGCAGTGATGAGTCCAGCGTCAACGAACGATTGCAAAAATCGGTTATTGCGGCTGGTGACATCGGCAAAGATATTGCCCCATTCCGTCGTATTGCGATAGTCGGTGGTGTAGTAGTTGAGGGTCGCGTAGAGGCGTCCATCGAAGAGGTTGAGTTTCAGACCCATGTCGGTTCCCTCACCCTCGGCCATGGGCGGCACACCAATACCGAGAATGCGCTGATTGATATTGGGAAGATTGCGGCTGTCGGAGCGATTGGCAAAGAGGGACAGCTGATCGGTCAGGTGATAAACCAGCCCGAGCGTTGTGGTGTCCGCAGAAAAATCCTGGCTGAGCGGATTGGCCGCATCGAGCGTGAGCACGCCATTGGCATCGCGGATGGTGGGCAGTTTGCTGTAGTCGAGCCGGTCGTGACGATAACCGAGCGTTGCCACGAGACGATCCTCAAAGAAGTTGCTCTGCGTCGCGATCATGAATGTGGTTTGTTCCTGATCCGAATTGGCGATTTCCTGATTGGGTGCCCAGCCCGAAGTGAGGGATTGTCCTGTTACGGGGTCGACGACGTTGGTGAGGGATTGCTTCCATGAAGGCACGCGGATGTCGTCGGCATTGCCCTCTTCAAAATAGTAGCGGCGGAAGAGGCGGTTGGAGTCGAACTCCGCCTCCGGTGCGAAGGGGGCACCGACAAAGACCTCGGCATCCTCGATGCTGAGATGGTCTCGCCAAGTCTGCTCGAACAGCGCGGCGATGCGGTGACGTCCGAGTTTGGCAAGGTCAAGATCGTAGGCTGCGGTCAGGCGCAAGGTATCTGAGCTGCGATCCTGGGTGCGGCGTGTCCAGTTGTTTTCGAGGTAGAGCTGACCAGCGTATGGGTTGGCCTGCCAGGTGGGAGTGTAAGCACTGGCGTCACCCCAGATATTGGTCGCATCCCCCATGTAGCCGTAGCGCGTGAGGTTGCCAGCGTTTGGATCGTATGCGCGAAAATCCGTTTCCTGGTGATTGAAGGCGAGTTCGATGCTGAACTGGTCGGTCAGTTGGTGTTCGTAGGTGGCGGTATAGGTGAGGTAATCGGTATCCCGATCTGCTGCTGGACCTGCGCTGTTGGATTCGCGCGGGATGATGTTGAGGTTTTCCGGAGTCATCTCCAGGTGCGACCAGCTCATGCCAGCGAGATAGGAGAAAGGCATGCCCTGCCAGTTCATGACCTCGCCCGTGTTTTCCACAAACACGAGGTGTTCACTCCAGGTTTGCGTGATGAAGTCACTGACGGGCCAATCCCACTGGGCTGATTCGTAGACGGGCCGACCGTCCTGTCGCCATTGCCAGGCCTGGTCAATCATCAACCAGGGACGGGCGATGTTGTCGTTCACTTTACCGGTTTCGATTTCTGCACGGATCACGGCATCGGGAGAAAGCACATAGGTGGCGGCAAGGTGGGCGCGCGTTGCTTCGTACGATTCGAACTTGCGCCAGGTGTCATTGCGTTCGCTCATGGCATTGAGGCGGATGGCAAATACATCCTCCACGATCACATGGTTGGTGTCGATGGCTCCACGCAGGCGATCCCAGGAACCGACCATGAAATTCAACTCCGTATCGATGTCGACGACGCTCGCCTGTTTGGTCGTGGTATTGACAATGCCACCGGCGGAACCGAATCCGAAGAGAATCGCGTTGGGCCCGCGGGATTGGTCGATGCGCTCGACGTTGTAGAAATCTGACGAGGTTTCCCAGGTGAAGTAGTTGCGACCGTAACTTGCCGCAAGTCCGCGGATGCGCAGCTGGGTTTCGACGTTTCCGATCATTGGATTTCCGTTGAAGTTGGTGGCTGCATCTCCAAAGTCCGGCACCGAATTGTTGGAGAAAAGAATGACGTCCTTCATGCTCGTGGCGGCGAGATCATCGAGGAACTCGAGTGTCAGCACGGAAATGGCGGCACCGGTGTCGCGCAGACTGGTATTGAGACGACTCCCAGCGAGGGTGTTTTGGGCCAGATAGCCCATGTCCGCGCTGGTGTTCACCGTGAAAGGTGAGAGCACATGGATGGAATCTTCATCGGTTTCGTCTGGGAGTTGGGCGACGGATGAGATGGTGGTGAGCGAACAGGCGGTCAGCAGCATGCCAACCTGGCGAATGCGGGATAATGGCAGTAGGTGGTTCATAGGGTAGTGGGATGAGTTTGAGGGCAGTCAATTGATGGATTGCCCGTTGGAACGAAAGCTAAGAGCACCCGGCAACAGCGTGCCGTCAAAATCGAAGAGTGCGTGGCGGCCCCATTTCCAGATGTGGAAGGGGGCCTCCATGCGGCGGGATTCCGGGTGCCAGTAAAAGAGGCCGCGACCCATTGCACCGTCCAGGTTGCGAATCAGGCGATCAAGGTCGGCAAGAAAAGCAGCCTGCCCGTCTGGAGAGAGGGCATGGGGAAACAAATTCACATCCCTGTCAGTTTCTTGGGATTCCGGATGCCAGGGATAGGCGGTTTCGACGACAATGACGGGTTTTCCGGTTTGGGTGCTTGCGTGGTGCAGTGTGTTACGCAGATCGCACAAACTTCCGTGCCACTCCGGGTAGTAGCTGAACGCGACAGCATCGAACGGGATGTGATGGCGCATGAGATTGCGCAAATACCACGCCGTGCGCGGCAAATCACCAGTGCATTCAATGTGGTGGAATCGTTTGGGGATCGGCTGACCGGATGCTGTGTAGGCCTGTTCGAGACCTTGGTGGGCGGCGTGCAGCAATGCTGCAAAAGACTGCCAGTTGTTTGCCTGATTGGGGTTGCCATCGAACTCCACTTTTCCGCTTGGCCAGAGCATGCCGTTGGTGATTTCGTTTCCGAGTTGAACGTAGGATATGCGGATGCCGGAGCTGATGAACTGATGAAAAACGGCGTGTGTATAGGATTGAACACGCTCGATCAGTCCTTCGGCTGGCAAGTGACTCCAGGCTGCTGGAGTGAATTGCTTGGAGGGATCTGCCCAAGTGTCGGAGTAGTGCAAGTTGAGCAAAATCTCGAGTCCGGCATCCTGACAGCGCCGGGCAAGTGAAAGGGTGTATTCAAGATTGTTGCTCACGATGCCCTGCATGTCGGGATCCACAAACAGGCGAAGTCGCACACAGCGCATACCCACATCGGCGAGAATCTGTAGCGCGTCACCCGGCTGACCTTCCGCATCGCGGTAAACGGCACCCGCCGCCTCGTAAACTGGCAACGCTGACAGGTCGGCACCCGTCAGATAGGGCAGGCTGGGGGCGTGAGACGATTCCGCCTGCAGGCATAGAGGCAGGGACAGAAGCGTCAACAGACGTAAGATGGGGTTCATGGGGTCTGAAAAACGGTGAGAATTGGAAGGGAAACACTGAATGAAAGTCAACAGTTTAATTAAAAATAAAACAGTTCAATTTTTGCAAGTGACCTAGCTGCGCTGTCAATATGCGAACGTGGATTTCAGGAGATTGTGCTGAGGCATTTTTGAGTTGGCGAATGGGCGGAATTTACGCAAGGTCATCACGCTCAAAAACGGACATCCGTTTCAAACCCCTTGTTTCACCCCAATTCTGTTATGTCGATTGCCCTGCTTGATTCATTGAACTTGAGTCCGGTCAGCTTGCTGCTGATCAGTGTCACCCTGGTTGTTGTGCTCATCGGTGTCTGCCGTGTGCACGCTTTTTTTGCCCTCATCATTGCCGCCGCGAGTGTCGCGGTGCTCGGAAGCGGAGATCAGTCCGTCACTGTTGCGATGGAAAACATGTTTGCCCAGTTTGGCCGCACAGTGGGCGGGATCGGATTTGCCATTGCCGTAGCGGCGGTCATTGGTGCTGCGCTGACGGGAAGCGGAGCCGCGGACCGCATCGTTGGGGCTTTTATTGCAGCACTGGGAGAAAAGCGTGCACCACTTGCTCTGCTGGGCGCGGGTTTTGTGCTCTCGATTCCTGTCTATTTTGACACCGTCTTTTTTCTGCTGATTCCATTGGCGCGCGCATTGAGTGCTCGAACCGGGAAGAACTACCTGTTGCACGTGATGGCCATTTGCACTGGCAGCGTGATCACCCATGCGACCGTTCCACCGACCCCGGGACCGCTCACGATGGCCGAAATTCTGATGATTGATCCTGGTCAGGCGATGCTCGCCGGACTGGCTGCGGGCATCCTGCCTGCGGCGGCTGGCTTGGGATTTGCAGCCTGGTTGAACCGCCGCTACCCAGTACCACAGCGGGATGCACGAGGGCTGGCACCCATGCCCGTGCACGAACACGGAAAATTACCCGGATTTGCGGTATCGATCGCACCTGTGCTGATACCAGTGATCCTGATTGCGGCAGTTTCGATCCTTGGAGGATTTCAGGAACGCCTACCGGATGCCGTATGGGAACTGCTGTTGTTTTTGGGAAACAAAAACGTGGCATTGCTCCTGGGTGCCGTGATGGCGGTGGCCGTCTACCTGCGTCAGCGTGGACTCAACTGGCGCGAAACCGGGGATGTGGTTGGCGAACCGCTGGGAACGGCGGGCGTGATCATCCTCATCACCGCAGCGGGAGGTGCTTATGGTGCGATGATTCAGGGGACTGGAATCGGCGATGTGATCCGGGGATGGATCGAGAACCATGGTATCAACCCCGTGGTGCTCGGATGGGGCATGGCTGCCCTGCTGCGTGCGGCTCAAGGATCGACCACGGTTGCAGTCATCGCCGCTGCGGGACTGATGACCTCGCTGGGTGGTGATGGCAGCTTGGGGGTTCACCCAGTATACCTTTACCTGGCCATTGGCTATGGCGGTCTGTTTCTCTCCTGGATGAACGACAGCGGATTCTGGCTTTACAGCCGCATGAGTGGAATGACCGAAGGGGAAACCCTGCGTTCCTGGTCAATGCTTCTGAGTCTGGTTTCGGTGGTTGGGTTGATTCAGGTCTGGGTTGTGTCGAGCCTGTTCCCTGCAGTCTGATGAATCCGGACGGAATGTGGATTTGCAATTCAGGTTGAGCCGTGGCAGGTCGATGCCTGCTCCCGTTCAGCCTGCATTCCCTTCTCAAGCAGGGAGATGATGCGATCCGTGTCGAAGATGCAGCCATTCCAGCTGCCTCCGCTTGCGTTTTGCAGCGCAGACCAGAGTCGGGTGTCATGGGGGACTCTGGAGTCGATGGCAAGGTCGGGGTGCAGCGGTCGGCTGGCAAGCGCCTCTGCAGTCAACTCACTGAGGTCAATGCGACCTTCCAGAGCAGCAGTATCGATGTGCAGGCAAATCCGGTCACCATCGCGCACCTTGCCAATCGGACCTCCAGCCCAGGCTTCGGGACTGGTGTGACCCACACAGGCGCCTGTGGAAACACCGGAAAAGCGTCCATCGGTGATGAGAGCGACGCGGTCGCCCCCTTTCATGTACTTCAGCGCGGAAGTGATCTGATAGGTTTCCGGCATGCCAATGGCCGGACCGATGCCCATGAGCACGAGCACATCACCAGGTTGCACGACACCATCTTTGATGGCCTTGATGGCACTGGCCTCGGTGGTGAAGACTCTTGCGGGACCCTCATGGTGGTAGATGCCCCGGGAGTCGAGCACAGAAGGAGAAATGGCGGTGCTCTTGATCAGTGCACCCTCTGGAGCAAGGTTTCCTCCCAGAAACGTAACCGTGCTGGTGAGTCCGGCGGCTCTCGCCCTGGCAGGAGTCATGATGACCTGGTCGGGATCAATGCCATCGAGTATGGTGAGTTTTTCACGCAGACGCTTGCGGCGGTCCGATTGTTCCCACCAGTCGAGATTGTCACCGAGGCATTGTCCGGAGACCGTTAGCGCATCGAGTCGAAGCAACCCCAGGTCGCGCAAGTGCAGCATGACCTCGGGAACCCCTCCCGCTAGAAAGACCTGTACTGTGGCAAAGTGATTGGGACCGTTGGGCAGTGCATCGACCAGACGTGGAACCAGCTGATTGATGCGCGCCCAATCCTGCACAGTCGGCGGCGTCAGTCCGGCTGCATGGGCAATCGCCGGGATGTGCAGAACGAGGTTCGTGGAACCGCCAAATGCGGCATGCAGCACCATGGCATTGTGCAGTGAATCGTCGGTCAGCAGGTCGCTCGTACGGGTGCTGGATTTCTCCAGTTCCATCAGTGCGAGTGCAGAGCGTCGGGCCATATCCCTCCAGATCGGTGCCCCTGAGGGACTGAGTGCACTGTGGGGCAGTGCGAGGCCGAGGGCCTCTGCGACGACCTGACTGCTGGCGGCGGTTCCGAGAAACTGGCACCCACCCCCTGGGGAACCACAGGCACGGCAGCCCATGTCAGCCGCATGCTGCAGGGAAATCTCATCACGTGCGAAGCGGGTGGCGAGGGTTTGCACCTTTGCGGTGTCTTCGGCATCCTCAGCCAGCAGGGTGACACCACCGGGAACGAGCACACAGGGCAGGTCGTGTGAACCCGCGAGCGCCATCAGCATGGCGGGCAGACCCTTGTCGCAAGTGGCCACTCCGAGCACCCCTCGACGCGAGGGTAGTGAACGAATGAGCCGCCGCAGCACGATGGCGGCATCGTTTCGATAGGGAAGACTGTCGAGCATGCCAGCCGTTCCGTTGGTGCGCCCATCACAGGGGTCGCTGACGTAGGCCGCGAAGGGAACCGCATCGTTGTTTTTCAAGGTGTTGGCCGCTTCCTCGACGAGCAGATTGACCTCCCAGTGTCCTGTGTGGTAACCGAGCGCAATCGGCGAACCGTCGGCAGCGCGCAGTCCACCGTGCGTGCTGAGAATGAGATACTGCTTGCCGAGCAGACTCTTGGGATCCCAGCCCATGCCTGCATTCTGAGTCCAGCCGAAGAGTTCTCCACTGGACATGTTCTTAAGGCGCTCCGGCTCCAGCGGCAATTGCCCGTCCGGTCCGGTAGCTGTCGTTTGAACCGCGTAGATCGAATCGGGCGAATCAAAAAGTTTCATGAATGCCTGGGATCAGAGTGACGCTGTGCTGAGTTTCCCGTCCACGAGCCGGCTGATGCCCAGTGGATTGTTGTCCTTGAGTGCATCGGGGAGCAGAGCTTGCGGGAAGTTCTGGTAGCTGACCGGGCGCGCGAAGCGGAAGATGGCTGCAGTTCCCACCGAAGTGTAGCGTGCATCGGTGGTGGAGGGATAGGGGCCGCCGTGATGCATGGATGGACACACTTCGACTCCGGTTGGAAATCCATTGAGGATGAGTCGACCGGCCCGGTGGCTGAGGCATTGCATCAATGACTGAACCGGTGTTGAATCTGGCGCATCGCTGTGAACAGTAGCGGTGAGTTGGCCATGAAGGGAGCCTGCGGCCTGCAGCATGCTTGCTTCATCGGGGCACTCCACGAGCAGGACAAAGGGTCCAAATACCTCCTCCGCCAGCTCGGGTCGTTTCAGGAAGTTTTCATAGCTGACCGATGCGCCCATCGCAGCTGCCTCACGGTCCGTTCCGGATGGAGAACCCTTGGCAAATGCATTCAGTTCGGGAAATGCCTGCAGGTTATTGCACGATTCGTGAAAGGCCCGGGCAATGCCCTCGTGCAGCATGGTTCCGGCGGCGACGCCTTTCAGCTTAGCAGCCAGGTGTTCCTTGAATGCGTCAAGCTTCGCTCCGCGCACGGCGAAGACGACGCCCGGCTTGGTGCAGAACTGTCCGACTCCCAGCGTGACCGAAGCCATGAGGCCCTCGGCGATCGCTTCGCCGCGCTGCTCGAGGGCATCCGGCAGCAGGAACATGGGGTTGAGGCTGCCCATCTCTGCAAAAACCGGAATGGGGTCGGGGCGGCTTGCTGCGGCATCCAACAAGGCACGTCCTGCCTTGAGAGAACCGGTGAAGCCCACAGCGGCGATGGCCGGGTGTTGAACGAGAGTGATGGATACCTCGGGAGAGGAACCGTGTACCATGGAAAAAACACCTTCGGGGAGTCCGCAGCGCGATGCGGCATCACGAATCGCCTGGGCGGCGATTTCGGACGTTGCGGGGTGGGCGGGATGTGCTTTCACAACGACCGGATTGCCAGCAGCGAGTGCGGAGGCGGTATCTCCGCCCGCTACCGAGAATGCGAGCGGAAAATTGCTCGCCCCAAAAACTGCAACCGGCCCCAGGGGTTGCAGCATGCGGCGCAGATCAGGCTTAGGCAAGGGTTTGCGCTCGGGTTGCGCTTGGTCGATGCGTGCATCCACCCATGAACCCTCCCTGAGGAGGGATGCGAACATGCGCAGCTGGCCAACGGTTCGTGCGCGTTCCCCTTCCAGGCGCGGCATCGGCAAAGCGGATTCCTGTGCTGCCGTCTCGAGCAGTGCGGGTGCCTCATGCACCGCATCTGCGATGGCGTCGAGGAACTGGGCGCGCTGTTCCGGGGAGGTTTGTGCGTAGGTGTGAAATGCGGACTGTGCAGCTTCGGCCGCTGCAGAAATTTGTTTGGTAGTTGCGTTGGAAAATTCAGTCATGGTGATTTGGAAGGTGTAGTGTGGTGCGGTTGCGGTGACGAAGTTCTGTGCCAAATGGATTCAGATCACAGAATTCACCAGTGTGCCAATGGGGTCGATGGTGATGCGAATTTCGTCGCCAGACTGCAATGTAAAGCGGTCGGGAGGCACGATTCCAGTGCCCGTCATCAGGTAGGCGCCAAAGGGGAAGGCATTTTCCTTGTAGAGCCAGTCCGCCAGAGAGGGCAAACTGCGCTTGATCTGGGAAATTTCGGTGGAACCCTCAAAGACGGACTGGGCGGCACGCCGAATGAGGATGTGGATGACTGTGGACTCGGGCAGCGGATCGCACACCAACAGGCAGGGGCCGATGGCGGCGCTGCGGTCATAGACCTTGGCTTGAGGAAGGTAGAGAGGATTGGCTCCTTCAATATCGCGCGAACTCTTGTCATTGCCCACCGTGTAGCCGAAGATCCTGCCCTCTGCATTGATGGCAAGGGTCAGTTCAGGTTCGGGCACATTCCAGAGGGAATCCTTGCGGATGCGCACCCCTGCACCCGGGTGGGCCACACGATGCGGTGTTGCCTTAAAAAACAGCTCGGGCCGGTCGGCGGCGTAGACCTTGTCGTAAAAATCACCGCCGCCGGCATCCTTCGATTCCTCACGGCGTGCGTCCTTGCTGCGCAGGTAGGTGACTCCGGCAGCCCAGATCTCCTGTGCGCCCAACGGAGCGCGAAGCTGCGCTGGATCGGGAGCACCAGTTTCGCTGGCCTGTTCCGCCAGATTGGCGACGAAGGCAGCGGGGTTTTCCGCAGTGAAAAGGGTATCTATACTGACCTCGCCAGTTGGCCGCAGCCAGCGACCATTTGACTCGATCAGTAACGCATCAGGGGTAGCAAAGAGGCGGTACATGTCTGGAAAATGGGTAGGATTGCCCGTCGGATCAACGGAAAAAACGGTTCAGAGCATCACCTTGCGACCTGTGCGAATGGATTCCTTGACGGCGTCGACGACGATCATGTCGGCAAGTCCTTCTTCGCCGGGAACACGCACGGGTTTGCCAGCCAGCATGTTTTTCGCATCTTCGTCCATTTGGGTGGCCTGCTGGTTGACCGCCGGAAATTCGAGCGGTCCATGGCTCGTCGAACCGCGAATACCACGGTAGCTCGAGAACGGCTGCAATTGAAAGTATCCATTTTCTGCAAATGCGTGCAGGTAGTTGGAATTCGCGTGGAAACTGGTCTCCAGGTTGGCGATGATCCCACCTTCGAACTCCAGTTGAAAGGTGGTCACCTCATCCACTTCAATAGCGACATCACGTGTTGTGAAGGTCTGAGCGCTCACACGGATCGGTTCCTTGCCGGTCACGTAACGTGCGGCCTGCAGCGGATAGACACCCATGTCCATCATGGCTCCGCCTCCCATCGCTTTTCGCCACTTCCAGTGCTGGGATGGAACACTGCGATAACCCGCCCCTGCGGAGACCTGATAAACCGGACCAAAGACCTGTTCCTGACCCAGCCGCATGATTTCCTGCGTGTGCGGTTCATACTGCATGCGATATCCGATCGAAAGGCCAACCCCATTGGCCTTGCAGGCTGCAATCATCTCGCGGCAATCGTTGGCGTTGAGCGCCATCGGTTTTTCACAGATGACGTGTTTGCCTGCCTGAGCGGCACGAATGGTAAACTCCTTGTGCATGGAGTTGGGCAGCACGACGTAAACGATGTCGATATCGCCGTTGTTCCGAATGGAATCAAAATTATCATAGTTGTACACGTTGGCATCCGGGATGCCGTAGAGTCGCTGCCAGCGCTCAACCTTTTGTGGGCTGCCAGTGACAATTCCTGCCAGATAGGCGAATTCGGTCTGCTGCAGGGCGGGTGCAAGCTCATCGGTGCTGTAGTATCCGAGACCGACCAGGGCGATGCCCGCGCGCTTTTTCCTGCCAGGCAGGATGGTGGGTGCGGAGGAGAGCTGAGAAGCGAGGATCAAGCCACCGATTCCGAGGCCGGCAGTCTTGAGGAATTCACGTCGATGGGTGAGTCGTTGGGGCTGATGCATGGACTTCCTTGGGTGTGGGGTTTGATTCCTGTAGACGAAGTTGCCTCTCAGTAAATCACGTTTTGTCACCGGGTCCAATCAAAGTGTGAGATGGTATCACTGCATGGGGCAGTTGGAGTCCACTTCGTCTCCGCTCAAGCATCCGGTGGATTTCCAAATTCCGGATGTCGGAATCCGGGAGGAATTCCTTGTCCACGGGTGCGAAAGAGTTGTTCGGCTGCGGCTCCGGCGGCGTGGTGGGCCTGATCGGTCAGTTGGTTGATGAGTTGCTCGATGAGGGCTTCGATCAGGCCACTGCTGCCCGGTTCGTTGTAGTTGACCCGCCCTCTCCAGAGTTCGGTACCAGTGCGCGCGTCGACGAGCACAGCACTGGCAACAACGATATTGTTGCTGGAAAAGACGACATACTTGGTCCCATAGGCTTCCACATCGATGTAAAGCACGGCATCGGCCTGGAAGATTTCATGTAGCTTTGGCAGTGGGATGGCATGCATCTCATCGGCGATGAGAATCCCGTTTTGTTTGAAATATTCGTCCACGAGCACCGTCGGGTAAATGTAATAGCCCAGATCTGCCAGAGACCGGGCACTCTGGGTGAAGACGCTGTAGTTGGCGTTCAGTTCGGTGGTGAGATTGCGCGGTGGCAGGATGAGAATGGACTTGGGCTGGTATTGGTAAAACAGGCTGTAGTCCTGGGGTGGTACGTTCACGCAACCACCCAGTATCAGGGCGCTCAGCAGGATGGGAAGCATTGTCGCAAAAGGCTTCATGGTTGCGGACTGGCAGGGTCGAAGGCGTGCTGCATCAACCGATCGATGAACGCGGTGGATTCGGGGAATGAAGCTTTTTCCTGTTCGAAATAGGCGTGGGCACTTTCGTCATCGCCGAGATTGAGACAGAGGTATGCGAGATAGGCGCACATGCCGGGAGGAATGGAGCGATCCTTCGCCCGTGCGACCTCGAGGTCGTGTTCCAGATGAAGCCGTTGTTCCTCAAGGGATACTTTCTCCGACTTGACCAGCGCAGCATAGGTCAGCGGTTCATAGCTCCCCCAGTGATAGAGCGGTTGGATCGACTGACAACCGCTGAGGAAAAGCAGGAAACTGGCGCTGATCGCAACGATCCGCATGGGCAGGAATCGCAGAGTGCCGTTCACAGCATTCCCTGATCCACACGGATCGCGAGCGCATCCACAGCTTCCCGGATGGCGAGATCGAGCACCTTGCCGTTGAGGGTGGAATCGTAGGAGGCCGTTCCTCCAAACCCGAGCACCTCGCGGTTGCTGAGTTTGTATTCACCGGCACCTTGTGCGGACAGCACGACCTCGCCATTGCGCACATTCACCACATAAACCGCAACCTTGGCGTAAGCGACCTGCTGTTTGCCGCTGCCAAGCACACCAAAAAGCTGCTGGTCACCCACTTCCTTGCGCCCAAACTCCGTGACATCCCCGGAGATCACATACGCTGCGCCCTCGAGCTGTTGCTGCACCTGATCCAGTTCCGCCTCCTGGGCGGTGGCCTCAAGATTGGCGCGATCCAGAACGGCGAAGCGACCGGATTGCTGAAGGTGGGTGATGAGGATCGTGCGGCTTTGATTGCCCAGTCGGTCAATGCCATCTGAAAAAACCCCGCGCATGTACGGCGACTGGTTCTGGAACTTACCCAGGGCAACCTGGATTTTTTCGCCCTGATAGGGGGTAGCCGAGGCCCTCACGGTGGGTGCCTGAATCGCCTGGCTCGATTCGGTGGCGCAGCCTGCGATAAACAGGGAGATCCATGCAACAGACAGGCAGGAAAGGATGGGGATTTTGCGATGCATCAGGGTCAAATGCTATGAACCTGGATCGACATCTCAAGCTTTTGTATGCAAATGGCACCGAACACAGGGTTGATCTTGTGCAGGAAAACCCTAGCATGGCGTTTTTTGAGTTCCTCCATCGTGAGTTGAGGTGAAACGAACTGGCGATGGGATTTTCGGAACACGTTATACAATTCCTGACACAACACCTATGCCCGCATATCGATCCCGGACGACGACCCATGGACGCAACATGGCGGGTGCGCGTGCCCTTTGGCGCGCCACCGGCATGCAGAACTCGGACTTTGGCAAACCCATCATTGCGATTGCCAATTCGTTCACGCAGTTTGTGCCGGGGCACGTACACCTGAAGGATCTGGGGCAACTCGTGGCCGAAGAAATTCGCAAGGCGGGTGGCATCGGGCGCGAATTCAATACGATCGCGGTGGATGATGGGATCGCGATGGGGCATGGCGGCATGCTCTACTCCCTTCCGAGTCGGGAAGTGATCGCAGATGCGGTGGAGTACATGTGCAATGCCCACTGTGCGGATGCGCTGGTCTGTATTTCCAATTGTGACAAAATCACTCCGGGTATGCTCAACGCAGCGCTGCGCCTGAACATACCGACGATTTTTGTGTCGGGTGGACCGATGGAGGCTGGCAAAGTGGAGATCAACGGTGTCATTCACAAGGCGGATCTGGTGGATTCCATGGTCAAGGCAGCGGATGAAAATGTATCCGATGCTGAAAGTGAGGCATTTGAAGCCAATGCGTGTCCGACCTGTGGTTCCTGCTCCGGCATGTTTACTGCCAACTCCATGAACTGCCTGACGGAGGCACTGGGACTGTCCTTGCCGGGAAACGGCAGTACGCTGGCCACTCACGCCTTTCGGGAGCGCTTGTTTCGGGAAGCGGGACAGCGCATCGTGCAGCTGGCCAGGCGCTATTATGAGCAAAACGATGCCAGTGTATTGCCGCGAAGCATTGCCAGTTTTGAAGCCTTTCAGAATGCGATGAGCCTCGATATCGCGATGGGAGGCTCGACGAATACCGTTTTGCATCTGCTCGCAGCAGCTCACAGTGCCGAGGTGGACTTCAAAATGAAGGATATTGATGCACTGTCGCGACGGGTTCCCTGCCTGGCCAAGGTGGCACCAAACTCACCCATCTATCACATGGAGGACGTGCATCGGGCCGGCGGCATCTTTCGCCTGCTCGGGGAACTGGACCGTGCGGGTCTGATCCACCGGAATTGCCCAACCGTGCACTGTGCGACAATGGGGGATGCCATCGAATCCTGGGACATCCGTCGGGAGGGCAGCGCGGCGAACCGTGAGCTTTATCACGCTGCTCCGGGAGGGAAATACTCCATCACTGCGTTTTCGCAGGACTCGCGATGGGAGACATTGGACAGTGATGCGGAGAAGGGCTGCATCCGCAGCGTGGAGCATGCTTACAGCAAAGACGGAGGCTTGGCAGTATTGTTTGGCAACATCGCACCCAACGGCTGCATTGTGAAGACTGCCGGAGTGGATGAGTCCATCCTGAAGTTCACGGGTCGCGCACGCATTTTTGAGAGTCAGGAGTCGGCGGTACAGGGAATTTTGCTGGGGCAAATCCAGCCACGCGATGTCGTGATCATTCGCTACGAGGGTCCGAAGGGTGGACCGGGCATGCAGGAAATGCTGTACCCGACCTCATATCTCAAATCCAAGGGACTGGGCAAGGAATGCGCCCTGATCACTGACGGGAGATTTTCCGGGGGAACCAGCGGGTTGTCCATTGGTCATGTGTCCCCGGAAGCAGCGGCCAAGGGTCCCATCGCACTTGTCGAAGAAGGGGATATCGTGCAGATCGACATTCCTGGCCGACACATTGGAATTGAAGTTTCAGATGCCGAACTGCAGCGTCGCCGGGAGGCGATGGACGCGAAAGGCAAGGACGGATGGAAGCCACAGCGCCAGCGTGAAGTCACTGCGGCACTCAAGGCCTATGCCCTGCTGGTGACCAGTGCGGACACCGGTGCGGTGCGCGATCTGTCCAAGCTGGAAGACTGAGCCTGGAATAGCCCTCTCGAGGGTTCGGGACTGCTCCTGAATCAACTTGAGGCGATTCGTGAACTGGTTGCAGGTGTGCAGGAACTGTCCGAAACCTTTTTTGAGGGCGACCTCATGCGCGCCTTCGGGCAAGCCAGAGAGCTGGGTTATGATGCAGCCGAAATCGCGGGATACTCGCTGGAACTGAGGGATCAGCAACTTTCGGTAGAGGCGCAGCGTTATCGGGCTGCTGATGCTCTGCGTGAACCCATGCTGCCGCGTGGACTCTTCCGCTCCATCGGGAACTATGCGGCAAAGCTGAAGTCCCTGTACGAGCTGGATCAGGTTGTATGGAATGGCCAATTGTTTGAGCAGCTGATGCAGGAAATCGACAACTGGCGATCAGAGGATGCGGGCACACGAACGAAAAATAACTCGTTTGCGGACTTCAATCGCGAACTACTGGCTCTTACGGAAGCACTGGGTATGTACGTGTAGACCCCGATAGCGATGTGTCGGGGATGAGTGATACGAATGATTGTTTCAGATACTGAACCCATGATTTGACAAAACACCGTTCGGCAGATGCCGAACTCAAAACGCTCCGATCCATCGGAGCTGCTCCGACTTTCAGACAAAGGCGGGGCTGCCCTGCAGCGGGTATTCACTGTCGGCAAAAACAACCTCAACCCGGTTGGTGATGTTGCGCTGAAGGTAGGGTTGCAGGTCGAAACTGAAGCTGCAGTGTCCGTCGCCCATTCCATTGGCTTTGAGATCCTCCCGGAAGGTGTTGGCACGCAGTGTGGCTACCGTGCGCAGATTGACGCGGACTTCAAGTTCTGCAGGTTCGTCGGAATCCTTGAGATAGGCCCAGCCCTGCAACTGAGCGTTAGCGACTGAATCGATGAAGCCGAGATGGGTTTCCCAAAGGTTGGAGGAAAGGTAGCGAGTATTGCCGAGTTGAATCTGTTGTATGGCCGCGAAGCGTTGATGATCAGAGGGTTGCAGCTGGAGGAAGTCTGCGGTTCGGTCCACGAGCAGAGCGGGATTGAGCAGGGCTTTTTCGTAGGAAACCCCAATGGCAGGATGAGCGTGGTCGCGGATCCAGCCCGTTGCCAGCTTCATGTAGTTCAATGCATCCTCAACCGTATCGATAAGGTTGAGTCCTACCTGTTCATAGAGCTGATTGCGAACGGTGGTCGCGATGGGGTCGCGAAACGTGAAAATGAAGTGAGGATTGCGCAGCGCGGCGGCAAATCCGGACAGATGCTCGAGTGAACCCGGGTATTTCCATCCCCACACCGCATGAGACTGATTCCGTTCCTGAATGATTTCGCTGATGCGTGCGACATCCCCTTTTTGGGTTGCATTGCGAATCTCGATGTCTTCGAGCAGGTTGACATCCACTGTGTCGCCCAAGTGAATTCCCAGTGTTTTGACGATCTGCGCCATCATGGTGGTTCCACTGCGGGAGGGACCGGTAATCACGATGGTTTTCTCCCGTTTGGCCGAGCCAGATGCGGGGCGAAATACCAGGATGCCGGAGTTGCTGTGGTTTGCAGGTGTTGCGGGTTCAGCCATAGAGAGGATTTGTAGTGCAAGGGATGCGAATCAGCCAATCAAAAATCCATGAACGACCCCCTGTCCGTAAATCGCTGTGCTTCCCAGTTGTGGGCAGCTCAGATTCATGAGTGCTGGGGAGCGTGCACGTGGAGCAGTGCAATCTCCGGTGTACAGTTCAGCCGATATGCGAGCCGACCCGTTCCAGTGCCACGAGAGGTGTATCCGCGCAGGGTATCCTGTTTCCATGTTCCGGAAAGGGTATCGCTGCGGTAGCGCCCATTGCGCAGCAGGGGGGTGCCGTTTGGGGCACACAATTGCCCACCGTGGGTGTGTCCACACAGGCAGAGATCGAATCCGGCGGCAGCGTAGATTTCCGGGTGCATTGGAGCGTGCACAAGCAGCATGCGCAGGTCGGGAGCATCAACGTTTTCCCGTGTTCGCAGGGCGTGATCCAGATCGTCGCTCTTGAAAAAGTGGGGATCGTCAAGACCGGTGATCTCGAGGGTGAGGTCGTGAATGCGGACGGAACGGGTTTCGTTGAGAAGCAGGGTTACCCCCATCTCTTCGAGGTAGGGAGCGCAGAGCATGCAGTCGTGGTTGCCGAGAATGCCGAAGATTGGCGAAGGGATGGCATCGATCACGGTTTGCAGAGCTTGCAGCGTATCGGGGGAGGGCAATTGAAATCCATTGAGAAAATCTCCCGTGATCACACAGAGATCGGCGTTGAGGGAGCGGATTTTTTCCGCCCATGATGTGGCCTGGGAGAGCCGTGTATCGAGGTGAAAATCGCTGAGGTGCAGGATGGTCAGCTGCTGCTTTGCTTTCAGTCGGGGCAATTCGAGGGATGGATGCGTTTGAGTCGGAGTCCAGCAATTCGACTGTGCACGTTCACGCTGGCCCGCCAGGCTCAGAACTGCGCTGATCAGGCCTTTGGACGCGAGGTGAATCGCGCGATGCAGACTGCGCGTCCACGTCATGCCTGAAGCGGGATTGATGCGTCGTTCCATCTGCAAACGTTGCTGCCATGCCCGTTGACCCATGCGTTGGGAAAGCTCAGTTGCAAAGCGCTTCATCAAGGCTTCGGGATGCAGGTCCCGGGAAACGAAAGGCCTGAGTTTCGATGGGGTCTGCGGTGTTGTTGGAGTACCGCTCACGGACTGAGACGATCAATTTGCCAGCGGGATTCCCCTTCTTCGATGCGCAGGTAGCGGAAGCGGTCGTGCAGGCGTTTGGCTCCACCCTGCCAGAACTCGATGGACGTTGGTTTGACGACATAACCTCCCCAGAAGGAAGGCAGAGGGATGTTGCCATCAGCGAATTTGCGCTCCATTTCCTTGAGTTTATTCTCAAGCAGTGCGCGGGACGAAATCACCTGACTCTGGTGCGAGACCCATGCTCCGAGGCGGCTGCCAACCGGTCGACTGAGGAAGTATTTGAGCGATTGCGTCGTACTGACCTTTTGTGCCTGACCATTGATGATCACCTGCCGCTCCAGCTCATACCAGGGAAAGCAGAGCGACACCCACGGATTGTGCTGGATGTGCAGCGCCTTTTTGCTGTCATAGTTTGTGAAAAAGACAAAACCTGCGGCATCATATGCTTTGAGCAGCACTGTGCGGGAATCCGGGTGACCGTTTCGATCCACAGTGGCAAGCATCATGGCGTTGGGTTCACAGACCTCGGTCTGGAGGGCTTGATCAAACCAGAGCCTGAACTGCTCGATGGGGTCCGGGTGAAGATCTTCGCGCTTGAGACTCTGTCGAGTGTATTCGTTTCTCAGAGCCGAAATGTCCGGATTTCGCGGCATATGGTGTAGGCAATTTCCCCCATTTTGAGAAAAAAATGGCGGGATAGACGGGACTCGAACCCGCGGCCTCCTGCGTGACAGGCAGGCGCTCTAACCAACTGAGCTACTACCCCGCGAAAGACTCGAAGGCATCAAATTCCGATGGTCCCGTCAAGCGAAGAAAATGAAAAAGTTGAAATTTTTCGGAGAGCTTCGCTTTTAAGCGGTAGAGAAGCGACACAGGTTGAATGGCAGGGTAGGTTTTGGGTCGAGGTTTCCAAAATCGGGCAACCCCGAAGAGCGTGCTTTGGGATTGCCGCAGAGTGCCCCGTGTATCAGCATGCCTCTGTTCATCGCTGATTTGCAGCGTTTGTTCCCACCTCCACCTCCTCTCCCTATGTCAACTTCGATTCGCCAGCGAGTCCTGCATTTCTGGACCCATCGCCGCCGCTCACGAACGGCAGGCGCACTGCTTTGGGCGCTTGCGGTGCAAGCGGGGTTATTAATGGTCACACTTTTTGTCGTGGTCCTGGTTCCCCGCCCGAAAGAGAAACCCGCATTTGTTGCCCACAAAACGGTGTATCTGCCGCAGAAGGTGCTGGATCATCGCATTGCACAGGCGGCTTTTGAACAGCATGCCTCTCCGCCAATGCAGATGCAGCGCATCCAGTCCCAATCCATGGCATTGCATGCGCTGCCCGAACTGCCCACACTGCCTCAGAGCACATTCAATCCGATGGTGACTCCCGATCAGATGGCCCCCTCGGCTGCATTGCTCGGTGCGTCGGGCATGGCAGGGCTTGCGGGTGATCTGGCTAACGAAACGACAGCGGTCAGTTTTTTTGGGATTCGGGATCAGGGGCAGCGCATTGTGATTGCCTTTGATGTTTCCAAATCGGTTCTGAACAAGGCTCAAAAGCGGGGTGTTTCGGTGGATCGCATTCGGGAGGAGTGCAAGCGCTTGATTGATGGCATGAGTGCAAATACGACCTTCTCCGTGGTGCAGTTTGTACGGCGCTTCGAATGTTTTGAATCACAGCTGGTAGCGGGTACCCAGGCAAATAAGCAACAGGCCGCTGCATGGGTGGAACAGGAGTTTCACACCACCGGATTCAGCCCCAGAAGCTGGCAAAGGATTGAATCTGATGACGGAAGACCTGTGTTGGACGGAGTGCAGGCGGTGTTGGAAGTGGTGTTTGCGTGGGAACCGGATGTGTTGTTCCTGATCTCGGATGGCGGATTTGGGCGCAACCATCCGACGCGACGTTCGGAGGTGGATCTGGATGAACTGGATCGAGATCTTCGGCGATTGCAGCAGGCGCTTGTAGAACCCGCCCGTATCCATTTCATCGGTTTCGAGATGGAGCCGGATCGGGAGCGCGGCATACGGCGGGTCCTCAGTCGCTGGAAAGGGCAGTTTCGCACATTTTAGGGTTGTGTGGAGTCCGGGATATCCCCCAGCTGGCTTGGGAGGATCTGGAGTTGTTTTTAGATTCAGTTTGTAGGATGACTGATTGAGAGGTTCTCATGAGAAGCTTTCAAGGCGAAGAACGTTGTGGATGTTGTCGCGTTTGGCTGCAGTATTTGACAGGATGGGGGTTGTGTAGGTTTATGTATGGCAATGGCTTCTGAATCAAAACCAGTCAAGCGCAAGGTCCACAAACGACCCACGTTAGAGAAAATCGTTCTCCTGCCTCTCTTTTTCCTGATTGTGCTCTGGAACCGAACCCTGCGCATCCGTTTTGAGGGAGCGGGAGGCGAGGCATTTGTGAAGAGGGATCAACCCTATCTGCTCATCTCCTGGCACAATGCCCTTTTTGTGTCCCCACTGCTGATCCGGCGACTGCGCAAACAGCGAAAGATCTGCGCATTGGTCTCCGCGAGCAAAGACGGTGCCTGGTTGACGGCAATGTTTGAATTGATTGGCTTTCGCAGTGTGCGCGGTTCCGCCAATTTCCGGGGTGGGCCGGCGTTGAAGGAACTGATTCGGGCGACTCGTCAGGGTTGGGACATCGGAATCACCCCGGATGGCTCCAGGGGGCCAGCCTACGTGGTCAAGCCGGGTGCTGCCGCGGTGGCGAAGGTGTGCCAAGCGGGTTTGATTCTGGTGGGAATGCAGTTTCACAATGCATGGCGGGTTCGTTCCTGGGACCGGTTTTTCATTCCCAAACCCTTCTCGAAGGTGACGGTGCGGGTGCAGCACATTGCCAGCTTTGAGGACCTCAATGAACCGGATGTCAACCGGGCCTCCCAAGTGATTCAGCAGCGTCTGCTGGCGTTGCACCCTCAGGATTCATTGATCCCCACACCCTCTACGTCTGTGAAGCCGGAGGCAGCGAAGGTTTGAGTCGGCGTTGGGGGTTGTCGGCCCATCGAGTGCTGACCGAAGCAAGTGCATAGAGGGTCGCCATCAGCATGAACAGGATCTGGAAACTGCCGAGCAGATCATGACACAGGCTGAAACACAAAGGGGCGGCAGCACTGCCATAGACCATGGTTGCCATGTTCACTCCGCTGATGGCCCCCAGGTGTTTTCTCCCAAAAAAACGGGGCCAAACCATGCCGGAGAGAATGCCAAAGCTGCCGCTGCTCAATCCCAGGCCCAGGATCAGATACTGCACTGTTCCGGGAAGGTGAAATGCAGGTCCCAGGCAAAATAGAAAACCTCCCAGAGTGAGCACCACCAGCAGGTATTTGAGGCGCACACGTGAGCTGATCCAGCCCAGAAAGAGGCTGATCGCAATCCCGAGCAGGGATGCGGGAACAAAGGCTGCTAGAATTGTCGCTCGCGGGATCGCCAGATCCTCGGCAATGGCCACCACGTGAAACGTATAGCCCGTGACGACAAAGGAGTGCAGGCCTATGACCAGATTGAAAATCCAGAAGGGCACGGTGCGCAGGGCTTCGGCGCGCGTAAACTCACGATAGATGATCAGATCCTCGTGTGTTTCTTCCTTCACCTCATCGGGAGGGATGCCGTCCATGTGGAGTCCACAGGACTCCGGGTTGTCGCGGAAAAAGAGCCAGACAAAAGCGGCAATTCCAGTGATGAGTCCGCAACCCATGATCCACCAGGTTTCCCGCCAACCGAGGTGTTCGATTCCCAGATCGAGCACCCTGGGTGCGATGGAGAAACTGAAACTGACCACAATGCCACTGATGGAAAGCGCAAGTCCGCGCTTCGAGTTGAACCACTTGCCCAGCATGGAGCGGCAGGTCATCGTGAGGGTGCCTTGTCCCGTGAAGCGCAACCAGAAGAATCCGACAGTGATCGCGACAAAACTGGAGGCATGAGGAGGCAGTGCCGGGATTTGGCTGCTCGCCAACTGGGCGACCGCATCAACCTGACTGAGGTATAGCAATCCGCATCACATCACTGCACAGGCGAGTGGAGTGTGCCCATCACCCGTGCTCCGAGTCGGTCAAACCATCGACCCACTTGTGGAAGAAACAAACCCGCCAGCACGGTACCGATGAGGTAAGCCGTACTGATGGAACTGAGACTCAAGCCCAACTCTTTGGATAAGATGGGAGTGAAGACACTGAATCCCATGGTCTGTCCGGGAATGCTGGCCACGATGCCGAGACTGGAGACGACCAAAATCCACCACCCGTAAAAAATGGGAAGACGGGCGGGATGAAAGGGAAATGTGGAGTGAAACAAGGCTCGCATCGTTTCAAGCATGATGCATCCTAGTGACTGGTGCGACGGTTATCTTGCAACAATCCCGTCAAAAGCATTGAAAAAGAAGTCCGCATCACCTATCGGATGGAGCATGAGCGATGACGAAATTTTGGGCTTTCAAAACAAACCGGTTACCGGATTGAAAGCACCAAAACCGATGCTCGAGGTGCGTAATCTGACGCGCAAGTTTCAGACTCCCGGGGGGGAGCTTACTGTGCTCGAGGACGTGAGCTTCTCGGTCCTTCCGGGGAAATCCATCGCGATTGTCGGCCCTTCTGGCAGTGGAAAAACCACGCTGATGGGCCTTTGCGCAGGGTTGGATCTTCCCACCTCGGGGGAAGTTTGGTTTGACGGGCAGTCCCTGGGTGCGATGTCGGAGCGTGATCGGGCAGAGATGCGCAACCGCAAGGTGGGATTTGTGTTTCAGAATTTTCAACTGATCCCGCATCTGACTGCACTCGAGAATGTGATGATCCCGATCGACCTGCGCGGCGAGCGCAGTGCACGCAATGATGCCAAAGGCTGGTTGGAGCGCCTGGGACTCGAAAAGCGCATGCACAGCTTGCCGGGTGAACTTTCTGGCGGGGAGTTGCAGCGCGTGGCGCTTGCCCGTGCATTCATCGGGCGTCCCCGAGTGATTTTTGCCGATGAACCTACGGGCAATCTGGACGATATCACCAGTGAATACATCATTGAGGAATTGTTTCGCACCAATCGCAATGCGGGAACAACGCTCATGATCGTGACACATGATTTTTCAATCGCATCAAAGACGGACCGCATCCTGCGACTGCGTCAGGGTCACCTGGCGGGGTGATTGAAGGAGATTGCAGATTGCCATGAAATGGTTCCTCAAGACGGCCTTTCGCGAAGCGAGACACACGCGGATCCGGGGCATCATCATGCTGTTTTCCATGGTGTTTGGACTGACGGTCCTGGTATCGTTCAGCGCGCTCAAGCAGGGCTTTCAGGAGAGCTTTTATGGGATTGCCACAGTGTTGACCGGGGGAGACCTGCGCGTGGAAATCGAAGGCAGGCCAACCGAGCGCTTCCGTCACCTGCTGCCTCGACTGGGAGATGAGCGGGAGGCGTATGGCTTTGTTTACGCTGCCCATGACAACGGGGAGGTGAGGAGTGACCTGCGCTACTGGGTCGTGGACCTGAATCCGCGTCCGCTGACGGACCCGGGAACCGTGCGGGATATGGCGTCACCGGAACTGGCAAAGGTCACGTTGTATGGGACCCGTGAGCAACTCGAACGCACAACCGGTGAACAGGTGATGCTGTCGGGAGGGATTGCATTGTCGGTGAAGCAACGCATCGAGGTCGAAAGCGGATTGCTTCCAGTGTGGACTCAGCGTCTGATCCCGACCCCGGGACATGACGTTGTGATCGCCGCTCAACCCGGAGTCAGCCTGACGACGATGGAAGGGTTTGTGTGGAATCAAGTATGGGTCTATCATTTTAAAGGGGCTTCTGTGCGTGAACGCATGGCACGGGCGCGCTATGTATTGGGGTATTTGCAAGAGGAAAGCCAGGGGATTCGCCTCGTATCGGAATTGCCTGGCGAAACTGGGTTTTACCAGAGTTTCCAACTGATCTCCAATACCCTGTTCCTCTCGGCATTTTCTGCCCTGATGCTGGGGACCTTGGCCTACACGGTGACCTTTGTGGATTTTTCCAAAGGCAAGACCACAAATGTGGCACTGCTGCGCTGCCTGGGAGGCAGTCGCATGAGTTCGTGGAGTGTCTACGGGTCCCAGGTGGTGCTGTATGGCGGACTGTCTGTGCTGCTTGCGGGAGGGGTATCCATCGCCATGCATTCCTTGATTCCGCGATGGATGGGACTCGGCGATGCCTCTCCGATTGAAGCGGGTCTGCAGTGGAGGGCACTGGTGCTGGCACTGGGGTTTGGAGGTTGCTTCATGCTGTTGCCAGGAGTGGTGTCGGTGTTGCCGCTACTGGGTTGTGAACCGATTGAAGTGCTGCGTTCGACGAAAGTTCCGGCAAAGCGCAAGGCCTACCGATGGGTGCAGACTATGCTGATCACGCTGACTGCATTGCTTGCGCTGGGATTTTGCCTGTTGATGGTGAACGATACCCGTTTTGCGGTGATTTACCTGATCAGCATGGTCGGGGTGTTTGGCTTGATACTGGCGGGCGTATCGGGACTACGGCTGCTCTTGCGTCGCCTGTTGTCAGGGCGTACCTCCTATGTGATTTCACAGGCATCCGCCAACCTGTTTCGTGCACAAAACCACTATGGATTTACCCTTACATCCATTGCGTTTGGGTTGTTTTTGATCACCTTTCTTGCGGTATTCTTTGAGGCCATCTCCCAGCAGAGCGTTGGTCAGATCGCAGGATATGCAGGGGTGCAGGATAGCCGCATTGATGCTTACCTCGACTGGTTGCAGCGTGTGTTCTTTCTCAACCAGTGGTTGGGTGTGACCCTCATGGTCATTGGCATGCTGGCGATTTTTGTGTTGTTGACCGCCCAGCGGCGCACCCGATTGTACGAGGCCGTCATTTTGAGTACCCTGGGCGCCAGTTCGAGCCAGATCCGGCGAACCATGATCGTCGAGGCAGTGCTGGCTGGACTCATCACCACCGTGCTGGGTCCGATATCGGGGGTGAGTCTGGGATTCCTGATGTTTGGTGGGTATCTGGGCTTGGAGATTGGGGTGCCGTGGCTGTTGATCCTCTGCATGATTCCGATGGTGCTTGCAGTCATGGTGGGAATGGGATCGTTGAATTTAAAGGGCATTATCGGGTATCCTCCGCTTGAAGTCCTGCGCAAACGAAGGCATTTTAGCAATTGGTGAGATCCGATGAGGATTCTTCGACCTGAACCACATTCATGAAAACTCATTCAAGCCATTGGTTTTATTGCATTCTGCTGGTGGCGACGCTGATCAACGTCGCATTTGCCCAGGAAGCGGAACCGGAGCAGCAGACTGAACCGCAGAACGAAATCACCGAGATGCGAGAGGGAAGCAAATCGGTCTATGTCATCCCGGTTCAGGGTCCGATTGCATCCCCCACGCTTTACATTGTGCGGCGTGGAGTAAAGGAAGCCGCAGCCAATGGTGTGGATGTGGTGTTGATCGACATGAATACTCCGGGTGGAGAGCTGGGGGTGACGCTCGAAATCATGCAAGTGCTGGATCGTTTTGAAGGGGAAACCCTCACCTTTATCAACAACGAAGCCATCTCTGCAGGGGCATTTATTTCGGTCATCACGGATCGTATTTTCCTCACACCGGATGGCCAAATTGGTGCTGCTGAAGTTGTGAGCGGTGCCGGCCAGGAAATTCCGGAAGCGATGAAGCGCAAGCTCCAGAGCTACATCAATGCAAAAGTACGGGTCTATACCGAGGACTATCGGTATCGCGGAGATGTGATGCGTGCGATGACCGACCCGAATTTTGAACTCATTGTTGAAGGCGAGACCCTGTCAACCGAAGGGGAGTTACTCTCCCTGACCGCACGTGAAGCCATCCAACCCTACGGAGATCCTCCGGAAAACCTGCTTGCAGAAGGCATTGCAAACGACATCCAGGGTGTGCTCGAAGCGGCTTATGGGGCAGGTGGTTTTGAGATACGCGAGTTTGAAGTCACTTGGTCGGAACGCTTTGCCCAGATGATGCAGCGCATCGTTCCACTGCTGATGGGCGCGGGCATGCTGCTCTTGTTCATCGAATTCAAGACTCCGAACTTTGGGCTGCTGGGGGGACTTGGCATCGCGCTGATTGTGATTGTTTTTTTGAGCAACTACATCGCGGGACTTGCGGGGTATGAAGCCATTTTGCTCTTTGCCCTGGGCCTGGTGCTGCTGGTGGTGGAGTTGTTC